>JBDKUU010000457.1:0-6067 GCA_039679525.1 Phycisphaerales bacterium
TTATGATGTGTTGCCATGTAGTACTCTGACTGTGTTAAACCTGTGGGTAGCTGATCTGCGTCGATTTTTGGGTGCCATGCTTACGCCGGCGTAAGCATGTGTTTCTCGCACAGAAGCAAGACATGGCTACGAGGCGTAGCCATGGCACCCACTCAAAAATTGGAGTAGTCGGAGTAGTAGAGTGTGCCACGCACACCGCTCCTTCTCGGTAATCTCGAACGTCGAGGGCCGGCCGGGCTGTTTGACCCGCATGCACGCGGAACTCCGAACAGGGAAGACTGCGAAAAAAGCTCCGTGCCAACCCGGAGGGGACCGCGTCATAAGCTTTGGTGCACAAGAGGGTAACGACACATCCGGGCGTCTGCAAAGCCTGTGTCGGTACATTTTTTCTCAAAAATCAGCGGAAAGCTGTTGACGCGGGCCTGCATGCGAGGTACTATTCGTTTAATTGATTCGTCCACAGGCCCCCGCATAGTCTCGCTTCCTCTCCCTCATCAAAAAGCGGGGGCTTCTTTTTTTACCTTGTGGGACCGTGTGGTGTGTAGGATGACAACACGATTCGCCGGCACGATCATCCCCTTCTGCGTTGTCATCGTTTCGATCCTGGCCATCGCCTCGTGCAGTCCCCGGGCCGTCGAGAAATACACAGAGGCCGGCTCCGAACCCAATATCAGCCCGGACTATCGGGGTGCAGTCATCCCCCCCAACATCGCCCCGCTAAACTTCCGGATTCTCCAGGAAGGCTCCGCCTATTTCGTCACGATCCGCTCGGAACAGGGAAGCCCCATCGACGTCTTCAGCCGGACGGGTCAGATCCGCATCCCGCCCCGCCTCTGGCGTGCCCTGCTCGAGGCCAACAAGGGCCGCGACATCCTTTTCGACATCTACGTCCAGGACGATCATGGCCAATGGCGACGCTACCGGCCCCTGGTCAACACCGTCGCCGCCGAGCCCATCGACTCGACCCTGGTGTTCCGGTTCATGAAACCCCTCTACAGTTGGTGGAAGGACATCGGCATCTATCAGCGGGACATCACAGGGTACCGCCAATCGGTCGTCCTCCGCGGCCGCTCCTTCGGCGAGGGATGCCTCAACTGCCACAGCTTCGCGGGCAACGACCCCACCACGATGACGATCGCCATGCGAAGCGCAGCCTACGGCAGCCACACGCTCCTGGCCCGCGGCGGCAGCGTCGAGAAGATCGGGGCCAAGTGGGGTTACACAGCCTGGCGCCCCGGCGGCGACCTCGCCGTCTACTCGCTTAACAAAGTCACCCAGTTCTTCCAGGCCGGCGGACTGGAGGTTCGGGACGTCGTGGACCTCGACTCGGCCCTGGTCTGCTATCGCGTGAAGGACGGCAAGGCCACCGCCGTGCCCGAGTTGACGGACAAGGACAGGCTCGAGACCTACCCCGCCTGGTCGCCAGACGGCAAGTATCTATATTATTGCAGCGCGCCGATCCTGTGGAAGGACCGAAACGCCGTGCCGCCTGCGGGCTACGACAAGGTCAAGTACGACCTCCGGCGGATCTCGTACGACGCCCAGGCGGATCGCTGGGGTCAGGCAGAGACAGTGCTTTCGGCCGACCAGACGGGCCTGAGCATCCTGCTGCCGAGGGTGTCGCCCGACGGCCGATTTTTGCTCTTCTGCATGTGCCGCTACGGCTGCTTCCCGGTCTATCAACCGAGCAGCGACCTGTACCTGATGGACTTGGACACGAAGCAGTACCGCCGGCTGGAAATCAACAGCGAATCCTCCGAATCCTGGCACAGTTGGTCGAGCAACAGCCGGTGGATCGCGTTCAGCAGCAAGCGAGGAGGCGGCCTGTTCACCCGGACCTGGTTCAGCTATGTCGATCGAGAAGGCAAGACGCACAAGCCCTTCGTCCTGCCGCAGGAAGACCCGACCTACTATGACTCGCTGCTGGAGACGTACAGCGTCCCGGAACTGCTGACGGGTCCGGTCCCCGCGAGGCCGTCGAAGCTGGCCCGCGTGGCCCGTGCCAAGCCGGACATGTCGCCCAAGATCCCGATCACAGGCGCGACCCCGAAGGCCGCCCCGCCCGGACCATGGCAGGAACGCGAATAGTGTCCGAGCCGCAGGAATAGACGATGGTGAGATCTGAAGACAAGAAGGCAGCCGCACCCCGTGAGGAGCCCAAGCACTCCGCCCTTCTTACGTTCCTACCTTCCTACCTTCCCCTCCTGGTTCTCTCCTTCCTCTATTTGTGGCTGGTCGTCGAGCCCCGGCTGATCTACTTCGGCATCGGCACGGTCCTGCCGGACGCCCCCCCGTTCGCGACCGGACGGGCGTTCCTGCGGGACTCGCTGGGCACGCCCGGCGGCTTCGTCACGTACGTCTCCGGATTGCTGTCTCTGGGGTTCTATCACTCCTGGCTGGGCGCTGCGATCGTCACTCTGGCGGGTCTGGGCCTTGCGGAACTGAGCCGGCGACATCTCGCCAGGGCCGGCTGCCCGCTGGCTTCTCTTGCAGCCATGCTCCCGCCGATCTCGCTGTTCCTGATCTACAGCCAATACGAACACCCCCTGCCCACGTGCCTGGCAGTTTCAACCGGGCTGCTCCTGGCCCTTGCCTTTGAGGACCTGCCCCTGCGACGCCCCGTCGCTCGCATCGCGGCATTCTGCCTCCTGGCGGCCGGCGGGTTCTGGCTTGCCGGCGCGGGGTCGCTCGCAATTTTCGCGATTCTGGCCACGCTCTTCGGCGTCTTCGTCCGCAGAGACTGGCGGGCCGCGGTCCTGCCCCTGCCGGCAAGCGCGGCGATCGCCTGGGCCCTCTCGGAGTACGTATTCCTGATCTCCGCCCGGCAGGGATTCCTCACTCAGACGCCCCTGGAGCGGTCCGCAACCGGCGGGCTGGATGCCTTTCTCAAAGTGCTGATATCCTTTCTGTACGGCCTCGTGCCTGCGGCCGTATTGCTGGCGTCCGTCGTCGGGCTGGCGTTCGCCAGGCGACGGCAGAGACCCGCCGTCCGGCACAAAAAGGTCAAGGAGCAACCAAAACACGTCGCGACTCAGCGAAGATGGCTCTCCTTGAGGACTTACGTCAAGTTGGCCCTGCCTGTGTTGCCGGTCGTACTGATGGGCGTGGGTCTGTACGCCGGCTACGACGGCAACCGCAAACCTTACTTCCTCTCGAATTACTATTGGCACCAGAAGCAGTGGGACAAGATCCTCGAACTCGCCGAGCGGCTGCCGAAGACCCGAACCAATCCCTACGTCAACCACGACATCCTGCGGGCCCTCTACCACACAGGCAGGCTCCCATACGACATGTTCCGCTTCCCCCTGGTTCCGGAGGGGCTCCTGCTCACCCACGACACGTGGGAGTCCGATCTGAGCCAGTTGAAGCTGAGCGATCTGTTCCTGGAGCTGGGGCACGTCAATATGGCTCAGAAGCTGGCGTCGGAGCTGGTGGCCACCAAGGGCAATCTGGGCCCGGCCGTCGAGGAGGTGGCGTGGATCAGCATCGTCAAAGGGCAGCCCGCCGCCGCCCGGGTCTACCTGGAGGCATTGAGGAAGGACCCGATCCGCCGAGGCGAGGCCGAGTCGCTCCTGAACGGCCTGGACAACGGCTTGACGCCGCAACAGGTGGACCGTGTCGCCAGAATCCGTTCGTGCCTGCGTGACGAGGCGGCCGGACCGACCGGCCCCGAGCCTGTGGATCAGTGGCTCGCCGCCCTCGTCGAGCGCAACCCTCGCAACCGCATGGCTTTCGAGTACCTCATGGCGTGCTACCTGCTGAGCGGCCGGGTGGAGAAGGTCGCGGAGAACGTCAAAAGGTTCCCGGACCTCGGCTACCAGGGCATCCCCACCCTCTACGAGGAGGCGATAGTGATCCATTACGGCAACCAGGGACGCATGCAGGACCTGGCCCGGATCAATGTAAGCCAGGAAACGATCAAGAGATATGAGACCTTCCTACAGCTCCGCTATTCCATGCGGCCGCAGAATCAGCAGGCCGTGCTCAACCTTCTGATCCGCGATTTCGGCTCCAGGTACTTCTTCTACTACTCCTTCGGCCGGGTCGGCGTGCTCTGAGCAGGTCCGCAGAATCCTCTTGATAAGGCGGTTGCAAGTCGAAATTCGAAGCACGAAATTCGAAATCCGAAACAAATCCAAATTACGAAAACCCGAATGACCGAAACGCTGCCGCCTGTCGGATGGGCCGTTTCGAGATTCGGGTTTCGGTCATTCGTGCTTGTTTCGGATTTCGTGCTTCGAATTTCGGATTTCGATGACATGGGCACGTGCCGGACTCCCCAAAAACTTCAGCGGACCTTCTTAGTCGCGTCCGCCGCCATCCGACGTTCCGTATCCGGAATAACGTCCGAGAAAAATGTCTTGCAGAGCGTGACACGATCTGGTACAAGGGACAGTGGACTGTCGGAAGTATCCCGTCCGCGTTTGGAGCGGCCCAGGGCGGTAGAAGAAGGCAATTCCAGACACCCGGATAGGGTCTACAATCACATATCGAGTCTGTATCACGAGGACTTGGCAGCACGTGCTCCTGGACGCACATGACAGAGGTGGGGAGTGCAGTACGCATGTCCGCCGTATCCCGGACCTTTTCTGTCCATAGTCCACGGGGTGGGTCTTCAGGAAGGAGGTGTTTCAACCGATACAATTCCACAAATGCCGAGGAGGAGGTTTGCGGTGGGCAGCTCTGGTAGTGCGGATGCAAAATTGGTTTGTTTTCTGCAAGAATGCGGAGGGACGCGTGCCCTGGCGTGTGGTCGGGGCGTGGTCGAAACGATCGTAAAAGAAGGAGAGCTCCTATGTTGAAACACTGCAGTTGTTTTGTCCTATTAGTGGGAATCCTGGCTCTGGCCTTCGGGGGCGCCGCACAGGGCGCGTTCAGTCCCCTGAAGGACCCGGCCATCGTGGGATGGTGGTCGTGCGACGACGGCACGGGTACGACGGTTGCCGACTCTTCGCCCAACAAACGAGATGGAACCGCCTATTCCGGGCTCGGCGGTGCAGCCGCGGTGGGCACTCTGATCTGGGTCCCCGGCGTGCACGGCAGCGCGGTCGAGTTGAAGACGCCTAACCTGATTCAGATCCCCGCCGTGAACATCACGATGACGCAGGCGACCATGGCGGGATGGATGAAGCCCATCGGCGCGCAGGCCGCCTGGACGTCGTTCATCATGACCCGTGGAAGCGCCACCGGCCTGAACATCAACCCTGACGCTGGCAACCTGCAACTGTGCTATCACTGGGGCGACGCCTCGACTTCCTGGAGCTATCGCCCGAACGCTTACCTGGTCAACAACGAATGGAGCTTCGCCGCTGTGACCGTCGCCCCCGACAAGGCGGTGTTCTACCTCAACGGCGCCGAAGTGGCCACGAACACGGCCGCTCACGCTGCCGTCAATTGGAACGCGGCCATCTTCCTGGGCGGCGACGGCTCCGGAAGCCAGGACGCTCGGCGCATCACCGACGGCCTCCTGGACGACGTCTCGCTGTTCAGCCGCGCGCTGACCGCGGACGAGATCCAGGTCGTCATGAAGGGCCTCGTGGACCCCATTCTCGCCGCGGAGCCCAGCCCCGCTGACGGCGCGGTCGACGTGCCGCGAGATACGGATCTCACTTGGAAGACCGGCGAGACCGCCGCATCGCACGACGTCTACTTCGGCACGACTGAGGCCGATGTCGCGAGCGGCGCCCAGACCGCGCTCGCAAGCAAGGCGCAGGCCGCCAATGCCTTCGACCCCGGCGTCCTGGAGATCGGCCAGACCTATTACTGGCGAATCGACGAGGTCGATGCTTCGGGCGCCGTGAACGCGGGAGCCGTCTGGTCCTTCACGGTCGAGCCGGCCATGTATCAGATCAAGACCATCACGGCCACGGCCTCCAGCCAGAGCCGCGCCGACACCGGCCCGGAGAACACCATCAACGGTTCCGGCCTCGACGCCTCCGGCCAGCACTCGATCGATCTGAAAACCATGTGGATGAGCTCGGACAAGCCGCTGCCCAACTGGATTCAGTACGAATTCGACAAGGCCTATAAGCTCGCTGAGCTGCGCGTCTGGAACTCCAACCAGGTC
>JBDKUU010000458.1:0-4538 GCA_039679525.1 Phycisphaerales bacterium
GGAGGCAACAGATGACAAGTCGAAATCACCTCGCTGGAAAAGTGATGACGTTGGTCCTGGCCCTCATGCTCGCGGCCGTTGCGACGATGGGAACTGCGCTGGTTTCCGTCCCGGCCGTCGCCCGGCAGAACGTCGGCCCCAATCCCGATGACCTGCGTGCAGGCAAAAACTACATCGAAACCAGCGTCTATACCGAACAGCAGGACCAGGAAATCCTCGCGATGTTCGAGGGTCTCCGCGTCTCGGACGTCTCCGACGGCATGGACAAGGTCGGACTGGCCAATGTGGGCCTGATGTCGCCCGAGATCCACCCCGTGTGGAAGGACACGAAGACCTACAAGCACCGCTTCATCGGCATCGCCGTGACGGCCCGCTACGTCCCGACGAACAAAGGCTTCGCCCCCGCGATGGAGACCGCGGCGTTCGACAAGTGGGTCGGCAAGACGTACAACGAAGCGACGCCCGAGCCGTTCGTACCCCTGATTCGCAAGGGCACCGCGCTCGTGATCGACGACGCGCCCGATTCCGACGTCGGAACCATCGGCTCCAACAACATCATGGGCTGGAAGCTGCGGGGCTGCGTGGGCGTCGTGACCGATTGCGGCGGCCGCGACACAGACGAGGTCGCCACCGAAGAGATGCCGCTGTACCTGCGCCATGTGACGCGAGGCATCCGCCCCGGCCGCAACGAAATCGAATCGGTCAACCGCCCCGTCGAGTGCGGCGGCGTGCTGGTCCGACCGGGCGACGTGATCGTCGCCGACGGAGACGGCGTCGTCGTCGTGCCCCGCGAGAAAGCCAAAGAAGTCGCCGAGTACGCCAAGCACATCCTGGAAGGCGACAAGGAAGGCCGCCGGAGCCTCTACAAACAGCTCGGCCTGCCCGACGACGCTTCGGTGAGGTAGCCCCGCAACACATATTATACGGTACGAGCCTCGGCGGGTGGACGGGAATTCCCAGCGCGGCCTTCGGCCGCAACCCAAAGAGGGGCTCACACAAAGCCACCAAGCCGCAAAGAGGAATGGGGCAATGAGCGAACCTCCCCAACTTCGTGCCTTCGTGGCTTTGTGTGAGAATCACGCATCAAGAACAACGTTCTGACGGATTGTAGTACGAAGCGTCAATGGCTGGGTGTGCCCGGATATTCCGGCAGGCCCCCCCAGGCAAACGAGAGAGAGTCCTACTCCGCGACGCTGAATGCAGGCCCCCGATCCGTGCGGCGTCCCTCACGAGCTTTGACGAGCAAGTTCGGCAACATGTAGGGTGGGGCTTGCCCCACCGCCTCTTCCGCCAGGTTCTCGGTGGGGCAAGCCCCGCCCTACAACGACGAGATGCTCAGCCGGATACCGGTCTTGTTCGTCGAAATCCATTGGGGCGAGGTCGGGCCTGCATAGGAAGTCTGCCGCTTTGAGCCTCCAGCATGGAATGGGAGCGAAACACTGCCCCGAGGGGGTGCGCGGCACCCCTACTGCTGGTGGCCTCAATGCGAAAAACTTCCGCCGCGAAGCGACGGAATCCGGACGAGTCCGTTCCTTCCTCTGTCCATCCGAAGAGACCAGCCCTGTGCCAGAAGATCTAGTCACACACCGGCAGTTCTGGTTCTGGCGTTGGCCTCGCCTCGCGTGGGCAACAGAGGATTGTCGTAACGGCAGCGGTCGCAGTGGATGCAGTCGAGATGATCGCGGCCGGTCAGGCCGAACTCGCAGCGGCCGAACTTCTTGGCCGGAAGGAATCGCCCGAGCCAGCCTCCGAGATTGAACAGCGACAGGAAGGCGCCCGTCGGACACAAGTACCGGCACCAGACACGCGTGATCCACGGCGCAGCGAGCAGAACCCCAACGGCGAGAATCAGGCCCGGCGACGCCAGGAGCCCCTCGGACCAGAACTGCCGGCTGAACACCAAGGTCAACGGATCCAACTCGAGAAACCGCTTGCTCCCTGCGACAAAGAAGACAACGACGAGCGAGAACAGCACTCCGTACTTGATGAAGCGGGCCGCCGTGACCGTCGAGTGCCTGGGCCGGCCCTTGAACCGCTTGGGCAGGATGAAGCCGAGCAGTTCCTGGACCGCGCCAAACGGACACAGGTATCCGCAGTAGATATTGCCCAGGAGCAGAATGACCACAGGGGTGCCGATCAACAGGCACGCACCGGCGATCGGGCTGCCCAGAACGCCTTGGCCGTTCAGCAGTCGCATCACGTGATCGGTCGAATACTGGCGATTCAGCCAGATTCCGCCCACGGCCGCGGTGAAGGCCAGCATCGCGATGCGGCTCCAGAGCCTGCCGTGCCGGATGACGATCAGCGACATCGCGATGCCCGCCGCCCAATAGACGACGAGCCAGTCCACTCTCTCGAACCACTTCTCGCCCGTCGCCTCGACCGCTTGCCTGCCCGACAGGACGGAGGCGTCGAACTTGCCGCCCGAGTTGCGAAGCAGCCGCAGAATCGCGTCGCAGCTCTTCGTCGCCCCGCTGACGGCGTTGACCCCCTGCATGGGAGCCGGGCCGAACACCCTGCGTCCCTTGAGCGAATCCATCCAGCTCCGGATGCGGCTGATGTACCTCGGCGTCTCATAGGACCGCGTGATTCGAAAGTCGATCAGGTTCCCGCCCGGATCGGCGAACATGACCAGGCCCATGGGCCCGCCGTACCCGTAGACCGTCCCGGAGAAATCCTCCGACCGGAAGATGTAGCCCTTGAGTTGCGATCCTTCCCGCACCTCGTGGTACGTCGCCCCCTTGCCGGAATCCGCGGAGGCGACCGTCCTGGCGGACAGCTTGCGGCCCTGAATCCAGTCCTGGATGGCGGCCGTGGCCTGCTCGCCGGCCTGCGACCGTTCCGCGTAGGCGAGGATGTGCGAGCCGGCGACGATCGACAGCGCCGCGTCAAACAAGCCGTACCCGATCGGCGTGAGCGCCCGGTGAGGGACGATCCGCGAGCCCGGACGACTCAGTTCATACTGCGCCCCTGCCGCGAGGATGGCGATCGCGAAGGCCGTGACTGTCACAATGAACAGCGCGTCCCCCGGTCCCAGCAGAGGGATCAGGAATAGAGCCGCGAGACACCCCCCGGCGGCGCCGAAACCGGCCCGGCCGATCAGACGCGTCGATGACGAATCCTCGGAGTCGCTGCATCCCTCCAGGATCTTGGCCGCCAGGGCCACCGCCGCGCCTGCCGGGAAGCCGTCCAGGGCCAGCAAGATCATCAGAGTGAGCCCCGTCGCCGAACGCTCGACAGCAAGCATCGCAACGATCAGAACTGCTCCTTGGATCGCCAGGATCGCCGCGAACGTCCCCAGCACGGGACGCAGATGCGAGGGGGCCTGAGAATGCAAAAGGGAGACGGCCCATCGAGCGCACGTCGCGCCCAAGGCCAAACCGAGCCCGAACAGCGAGAACACGAGGCCGACATACGAGGGTTCCCAGCCGGGGTCCAGCAGCCATGCGTCGGTCAGGACGATCACGCCTGCGACGGCGACAGCGAACGCGACCCCGCTGATGAACAGCACATCGGATTGCAGCCCCGACGCCCGTGAGAGGTCGCCCCCTGCCCTGGCTCGCGGGGCGGTTCTGATGACGTACGCCAATCGCACGATCGCCAGCAACAGGATCGGGACGACCACGACAAGCAGTCCGCCGCGAGAGAGAGCCCCAACCGATCTGTCGAGAGAGACTCCCGATCGGCTGGTCGCCTGCAAAAGATTGATGAGACGGTGATTCGGTTTGTCATCGTGGTTGACCAGCCGCTCCGCCGGGACTTCGACGGCGTCGTACGACTCCAGCGTCTTCACCGACAGGTCCGGCCGGTACACCTGCTCCAGCGACTCGACCGGGAAGATCTCGCCCGCGTTCTCGATCAAACTGAATCGAGTCTGCAACATGACCGGAAACACCTGCAAACAGGCCTCCGCCGCCGACACGAAAAAGGTCCGCGACTCGTCGGGCACGACGATCGTCTGCGAGAACACAGTCCGGAGCGTGCTCTCGACCCACGCTCCCTGATGGGACGGCCCTCCGCCCGCGGCGTTCCGATCGCCCACGATCCCCACGACCACCACGCCCAACGGACGGAGCGATCGCTTGACCTCGTCGAAAAACTCGGCGGACATGAATCGATGGAGCGAACTCTCGATCACGCGAGGCAGGTTGACGACCACGACGTCGTAAGTCTCCATCCGATCGGCCAATATCGCCCGAACGTCGCCCGCGAGACAGTGAAACCGCGGATCGCGAATGTCAAACTCCTGAGGCGCATGGGTGAGGACCGCCGGCGTGTACTCCGAATCCGGATCGAGCCAGTCCACGGACTCGACGCTCGGAGCTTTCAGAAACCGCTCGCAGACAGAGAGCCCCTGGCCGATCACCAGAACGCGTTTGGCGGAGAAGTTCTGCGACAGGGCCATCGCGGCGATCTTGCCCGCCTGGCTGCGGTCCCCCACCACCTCGTGAACAACGCCTCCGCGGACGACGGCCCAACGGCCGGCGTCCATCCCATAAAGATACTCGGCTTGTGACGTCCGGAAACTGCCGTCGAGG
>JBDKUU010000459.1:0-4408 GCA_039679525.1 Phycisphaerales bacterium
CCCGCCGGGGCAACGCCACCTATTGCTCCGCGGGCCAGTTGTCGCCGCTGCTGAACGATCCCTGCTACGACGTCATCGGCGTCGGCACCCGCGTCTGGCTGGCCGGAGCGCAGGGGCACGTCTACGCCGAGGGCACGCAGCATGCGGGCGCCTGCGAACGAACCCCCAACGGCGTGCCGACAGAAGGGGCCGGGACGCTGGCTTTGACCGCGGACATGAAACGCATGAAGCCGGAATTCGTCCGGGGCGTGAGCCTCCGCGGGTACGGCGTATCGCTGGCCCTGGGCGTCGGCGTGCCCATCCCGATCCTCAACGAACAGGTCCTCAAGCGAGCGTGCGTCCGCGACCGGGACATCCTGGCGCCGGTGATCGACTACAGCTCGGACTATCCGAACAAGACCGGCCGGACCATCTGCCGCGTCAACTACGAACAACTCCGCAGCGGCGAGATCCAGATCGACGGCAAGAAGATCGCCGTCGCGTCGCTCTCGTCCTACCACAAGGCTCTCGAAATCGCCAACCTCCTGGCCGACGAGATCCGCCGGGGCGACTTCCTGCTCTCGGCGCCCATCCAGCCGCTGCCGAAGAATACGGCGATGAAGCCTCTCGTGATTAGAAAGAAGCCCGTATGAGCCAGACATCGACAAAGAAGCTGGTTTTGTTTTTCCCGCGATACGACTGTGAAGAACCGATCATCTACCGGCTCGTGAAAGACTACAACCTCATCGTGAACGTCTACCGCGCCAAGGTGACGCCCGAGGAGGAAGGATACCTCGTCCTGGACGTCACGGGGACCGAGCAGGACATCGACAACGCGATGGAGTTCATCCGAAGCTGCAACGTCGTGGTCAACCACAGCGGCAAAGGCGTCACCTGGGACGAGCACCGCTGCACTCATTGCGGGCAGTGCGTGACGCACTGCCCCACCGACGCCCTGCACATCGCCGATCCGGCCACCCGAAGAATCGAGTTCAACGAGGACGCCTGCATCGAATGCCTGGCGTGCATCCGGGTGTGCCCGTTCGGGGCATGCGCGTCGGCGTTCTAGGAAAATTCGAAATTCGAAGCACGAAATCCGAAACAAATTCAAATGACCGAAAAACAAATGACCGAAACGCTGCCGCTCCACCGGCTGAGCCGTTTTGAATTTTGAGTTTTGATCATTCGTGCTTGTTTCGGATTTCGAAATTCGAATTTCGAATTTCTCTTCCGCGGGTTTGCTGCCATGCATAAACGGATCTACCGCACGTTCACGTATCGCGAAGCCGTGCTGCGAATCTCGTGCAGCCGGTTCGAGGTCGTCACGGCCGAGATCGTGCGGCAGCGACATATCCTCGAAGACTACATCCGCCGCCAGCCCGAGTTCCTGAAGTCGCTCGTGCCGATCGCGGTGCATGCGGACGCTCCCGAGATCGCCAGGCACATGGCCTGGGCCGCAGAGCAGGTGGGCGTCGGACCGATGGCGGCGGTGGCCGGCGCGATGGCGCAGTGGGCAGCCGAGGCGGCCCTGGCCGCGGGGGCCGAAGAGGCCATCGTGGACAATGGCGGCGACATCTACCTCAAGGCCGTCGAGCCGGTGATCGTCTCGCTGGGAACCGGCACGAACAAGCTCGCCGACCGGCTCGCCTTTCGCGTCGAGCCCCAGGAGACTCCCCTCTCGATCTGCTCCTCCTCGGGCAAGATGGGCCCTTCGATGAGCCTCGGCCGGTGCGACCTGGCCACCATCGTCGCCAAGGACGCGGCCCTCGCCGACGCGGCCGCCACGCAAGCCGCCAACCTCGTCCGCGAGCCGGCGGATATCGACGCCGCGTTGGAACGAATCATGGCCATCCAAGACATCAGCGGCGTTCTGCTCGTCAAGGACGACCGCATCGGCTTGGCAGGACATCTGCCCGCCCTGACAAAAACGGGTTGAAGAAATGCCGTCTCTCGGCACGTGAGGACGGGTCCAAACCCGCCCGCACATCGATTCCGCCGTCCATAAGGGAATCCCCGCACGCGTAGAACCGAGGGCAACCTGTTTGTAGTGTGCCCGTCAGGGCATATCCTCTCTTCCTGACGCTTTTGCGCAACACACGTGCAGAAGATAACGCCTTACGGCGTCACTACGAACCAAGCCCACCATCCTGGTTTGCACGCCCGTCGCTCGCATAGACTCCGGATGCCCGAGAATCTGCACAGACATCCACGCCGTCCTTCTCCATTTTTGCCTTGGCGAAATCCGTGCCCCGCGGTATGTTACCGGGCACAGCGGGATGTGAGGCCCGTTCATCCTTTGGGTTGGAGAGAAACGATGGACGCCATGCAATTCGAACCGATGTCGGTCAGCCGGATCTTCGACAGAGCCTTTGCCTTGTACCGCAACAACTTCCTGCGTTTCATCACGATCGTGGCCATGATCGAGGTGCCCTTGAGTCTGCTGACGATCGCGTCCAGTCACTGGGTGAACTCGCACATGCCGGTCGTGGAGCGGCCCGCCGCCATGGGGCAGACTTCGACGTCGCAGAGCCCCGCGCGATACAACAGCGACGCAAGCGTGGCGATGTTCGGCTGCCTGGGCCGAGTGCTTCCATTCCTCCTCCAGATGGTGGGCATGATGCTCTGCCAGGCTGTGTTGATCAAGAACGTGTCGGAGATCTACCTGGGCAACGACATCTCCGTGGGACAGGCGTACCGGTCCATCCTGCCGCAGGCCGTGACGCTGATCCTGGCCACGATCTGCACCACGCTGGTGACCTGGCTGGGGCTCCTCCTGCTCGTCGTCCCCGGCATCATCTTCAGCCTGTGGTTCTCCCTGACCACCTCGGCCATCGTCGTGGAAGGCCACTCGGCCATCGCCGGAATGTCGAGGAGCAAGGCCCTGGTCGCGGGCAATCTGGGCAAAGTCTTCGCCGTCGGACTGCTGGCGGCAATCATCGCCTACCTCCTCAGTTTCTCGCTGGGCGCCGTCGCAGGCCTCCTCAGCACGTTCGTCTTCCAGGGCAGCGCGAGGGCCTTCTCCTACCTGATTTTCGTGGCTACGATACTCAGCCGGACTCTGGCGATCCCCATCGGAGCGGCCGCCTATATCCTGCTCTATTACGATCTGCGAATCCGCAAAGAAGGTTTCGACCTGCAGATGCTCTCCCGGAGCGTGGGCTCGGATCCAGAATCAGGCGGTGGCTTTCGGCCTCTTCAGAATGGATAAACCGACTTGCGCCTCCATATTCGGAAGAAGAACGCAGCCATCCCATTCACTCCCGGGGCCCGTCACCCGTGGTCCGGACGAGACATGATGAACGCCGTTCAATTCGAACCGATGTCGGTCGGCAGAATCTTCGACAAGGCTTTTGCCCTCTACCGGAGCAACTTCCTGCGATTCATCACCATCGCGGCCGTCATCGTGGTTCCCCTGACCCTGGTCTCGTCCGCCTCCAACTCCTGGATCAGGTCGAAGATGCCTGCTCGACGCCAGTTCATCACGATAGGCCAGGGCGCCTCCGCCCCCGTGTCCCCCCAGAACCCGGCAAGCCGACCGTCGATTCCTCTTTGCTGCATGGGGACGATGTTCCCCATCCTGCTGCAGGTTGTGGCCATGATGCTGTGTGAGGCGGTTCTGATCAAGAACATTTCCGAGGCCTATCTCGGCAACGACATCACCATCGGACAGGCCTATGGATTCGTCTTTCCCAAGGCTCTGACGCTCATCGCTGCCGCAATCTATGCCATGCTGGCGACCTGCTGCGGATTGCTGCTGTTTGTCGTGCCCGGCATCATCTTCGGCCTCTGGTTCTCCTTGACCACACCGGCGATCGTGATGGAAGGCCATTCCGCCATCGAGGGAATGCGGCGGAGCAAGGCCCTGGTCGAGGGCAATCTGGGCAAGGTCCTCATCATCGGACTGCTGCTGACTCTGATCGCCAATGTGATCGCCATCCCACTGGATGTCTTGAGTCGCTTCATCGGCGGAATGCTGTTGGCCGACAGTACGACGCTCAGGTCCATTTGGAGTTGCATCCCTGGGATGATCAGCAACATTCTGGTCACGCCGATCAGCGCCGCCGCGTACATCCTGCTTTACTACGACCTGCGCATCCGCAAGGAAGGTTTCGACCTGCAGATGCTCGCCGGGAGCATGACTTCGAATCGAGGGCAGAACCGTGCTCCCTGACCACCTCGGAATACTTGCCTGGCTCCGTGGAATGGCGCTGCTTCTGACGGTCATGCCAGCCCTGGCGGCAACCTCAGCCGATCGAACGTTCCAGTACGAGCGGGCGGACGCACAGACGATCAAGGACTGCACGCAGAAGATCATGGCCGATCCTCAGTTCGCATCGCACAAGACCTTCGGCCAATGGATTCGTGAGAAGATCAGGAAATGGGAAGGCCCCGACTCGCGCCTGCCCACGGGGATCGGCGCGTTCTTGAT
>JBDKUU010000460.1:0-9182 GCA_039679525.1 Phycisphaerales bacterium
CTGTCTGAACCGGTTCAAGACCGACACGGACGCCGAGATCGCCATCGTCCGGCGGATTGCGGAAGCCGGCGGGGCCCGCGCGGTCACCTCCGACCACTGGCTCAAGGGCGGCGAGGGGGCTGTGGAGTTGGCCGAGGCCGTGATCGAGACCGCGAACACGAAGAACGATTTCCAGTTCCTGTACGATATGAAGATGTCGCTTCGGAAGCGGATCGACGTGATCGCCCGCGAGATCTACGGCGCCGACGGCGTCTCCTACACCGACGAAGCCCTGGAAAAGGCCAAGCGGCTGGAAGCGGAGTCGCTCGGAACCTCGCTGGGCACCTGCATGGCCAAGACGCAGCAGAGCCTCTCGCACGATCCCAATCTCAAAGGCCGGCCCAGGGGCTGGACCCTGCCGATCAGCGACATCCTGGTCTACAAGGGCGCGGGCTTCGTCGTCCCGATGGCCGGGGCGATCAAGCTCATGCCCGGCACCGGCTCCGACCCGGCCTTTCGCCGGATCGACGTCGACGTCGACACAGGCAAAGTGCACGGGCTGTTTTGATTGACGATTTGCGATTGACGATTTACTATTTGAAGAGGAGCGACCGTGCATTCGTCGCTTCTCCAAAAAATCGTCAATAGCAAATCGTAAATCGCAAATGGGAGAACGATGTCCGCACGAATCATCGACGGCAAACAGGTGGCGGCCGGCATCCGGGCCGAACTCAAGGACGAGGTCGCAAAGCTCAAGGCACGCGGCGTCACGCCGGGATTGGGCGTCATCCTGGTCGGCGACGATCCGGCGTCCGTCTCGTACGTGACCGGCAAAGAGCGGGCGTGCGACGAGGTCGGCATCTACTCCGACCACAACCACCTGCCCGCCGAGACCTCGCAAGCCGAACTCAAGCGGGTGATCGAGCGGCTCAACGCTGACCCGCGAATCCACGGCATCCTGGTCCAACTGCCTCTGCCCAGACATTTGAAGGAATCCGAGGCGATCTTCGCCATCGATCCATCGAAGGACGTGGACGGCATCCACCCGGTCAGCGTCGGCAAGATGGTGACCGGGGAGCGGGCGTTCCTCTCGTGCACCCCGCACGGGGTGCTTCAGTTGCTCGTCCGCAGCGGCGTGAAGATCGAGGGCTCGCACGTCGTCATCGTGGGCCGCAGCAATCTCGTGGGCCGGCCGCTGGCCAATATGCTGATTCAGAAGAAGCCCACGGGCAACGCGACAGTCACGATCTGCCACACCCGCACGAAGGACCTGGGCCGCTACACCCGTCAGGCGGACATCGTCGTCGCGGCGGTTGGCCAGCCCAAGACGATCACCGCCGACATGGTCCGCGAAGGCGCGGTCGTCATCGACGTGGGCGTCACGCGGGTGGAGGACTCCACCAAAAAGGCTGGCTTCCGCCTTGTGGGCGATGTGGATTTCGACGCGGTCAAGGAGAAGGCCTCTCTCATCACGCCGGTCCCCGGCGGCGTCGGCCCCATGACGATCACCATGCTCCTCTACAACACAGTCGAATCCGCCAAACAAGCCGCCGGCCCAAGTCCGGCCTGAACCTCGTCCCTGTGAGAGAATCCCGGCACAGAGGTGCGGCCCAGCTCATTCGTAGTGTGCCCGTAGGGGCATATCTTCGACTGGTTCGCGATCGCGAGAACAGGGAAGATAACGCCTTACGGCGTCACTACAAGCAAGTGGACGTTGTCGATCGATGTCTCGCATGCCGAAAGGTTGCACTGACGCGAGGCCTCCGCGTCAGTGCATATCAATCGGGTATGACCAGTTGCGTTCCGGCCTTGACCGTGTTCGCATCTCGCAGCGTCTCGCGGTTGGCGTCGAAGATCTTTCGCCACAGGTCGGCCGATCCGTAGTACCTGCGTGAGATCTCGGACAGTGTCTCCCCGTCGCGCACCATGTGGAGTCTCTGCGGCTTCGCGGGCTCCGGCTGGATGCGTGCCGTCGACACGGCAGGGGAATTGCGCTGGCTCGACGTCATCCCGATCGTCTTCAGCCACGTCTCCACCAAGTCGGGCCACTTGGTGATCGGGAGTTCCATGGGACGCAGGCCGAACGCGTGCTTGCCCTCGGCGTACAGGTGCATCTCCACGGGAACGCCGGCGTTTTTGAGGGCGATGTAGTAGACCAGCGAATTGTTCACGTTGTCCACGGGGTCGTTCTCGGCCTGGAGAATGAACGTGGGCGGCGTATTGTGAGTGACCCGGACGTTGGGATTCAGCACGAATTCCTTGTCGGGATACCACAGGTGTCCCGGGTACACGGCGATCGCGAAGTCCGGGCGGCAGCTTTCCTTGTCGGCCGCGTCGACAGGCGGATACGAACGCTTGTCGAAACGCGTGCTCGTCGCCGCCACCATGTGCCCGCCTGCCGAGAACCCGATCACCCCGATCTTGTGCGGATCGATATGCCATTCGGCGGCGTGAGATCGCACCAGGCTGAGTGTTCTCTGCGCATCCTGCAGCGCCTGCGTCGACTCGTGGTAGGGCCCGGTCCTCGGCGTCGGCACGCGGTACTTCAACAGCATCGCGGTGATCCCTCTGGACACCAGCCACTCGCAGACCTCCGTGCCTTCCAGGTCGATGGTCAGACACTGATAGCCACCCCCAGGGAGCACGACAACCGCGGCGCCGGTATTCGCACCCTCGGGCGAGTAAACGGTCATCGTCGGTCGCGACACATTATTGACCACAAGACACGGCCTGCCGGCGATCAGCTCCGTAGTCGTCGTACAATTCTCCGCCCCCGGCACCGCCGTCGCATCCGGCGCCGCCCCCGGCCAAATCGGCATTTGCGTACGTCCCGCCGCCGGCTGCCAGACATCCGCCCGCGTCGTCAGACCGCCGCACGCAAACACAACGCAGAGAGTAAAGACCGATGGTTTCATTTGGACCTCAATTAACTAACCGCGTGGAGTGAATTCAAGGGTCGCCGGCGCGGCGAATTCCCATCCCTGGGTGATATCCTCCTTCGGAAGTTGTTTCAAGATTATTCTCGCGTAGGGCCGCAGGGACGCAGTGAAAGGAGGTGTCCGCTCCAGAATCTTCTCTCATCATTCTCTGCGTCACTGCGTCCCCGCGTGATATTTTCTTGAGATAGAACTACTTCCTCGTCTTTGTGTTTCGGTCAACTTGCGTCGAGGCTGAGATGTTCGTGGGGAATTGGAATGCCGGCTCGACTCCAAAGGGTATTCTGCTGAATCGGCGGATGTCTTTCGGATCCCTCTTTGAGGTTCTTGGGCGGCGAGATTGGGCGATCTGCCCATTCCCCGAAGCGCCCGCTTGCCTTACGGTTCATGACGAACGATGGGAACTGCAAGAGGGTGTTATGGAAGAACCGTTGGCGGGCAAGAGGGCGTGGGTTACCGGGGCCAGCAGCGGGATCGGCGAGGCGACCGTCAGAGCGTTGGCCCGCGCGGGGGCCGACGTGATTGTCTCGGCGCGACGGGAGGACCGGCTCAAAGTCCTCGCGCAGGAGATTCAGCGGTTGGGCGTTCGTGCGACCGTCAAGCCGGTGGACGTTTCAGACCGCAAGGCCATGGAGAAGCTCGGCCGGGAGCTGGAGGCCATGGGCGGCGTCGACATCCTGATCAACAACGCCGGCCTGATGCCTCTTTCGCCCCTGGCCGAGGGCCGGGTCGACGAATGGGACCGCATGATCGACGTCAACATCAAGGGCGTTCTCTACGCTATCCACGCGGTCCTCGGAACGATGAAACAGCGAAAGAACGGCCACATTGTCAACGTAAGCTCCGTGGGCGGTCGATTGACCCTGAAGAGTTCCGCGGTCTACAGCGCGACCAAGTTTGCCGTCCGGGCGATTTCGGATGCCCTGCGAAAAGAGGCGACCGAGTACGGCGTTCGCGTCACAGACATCCAGCCGGGCGCGGTGGCGACGGAGCTTGGCGACTCGATCCAGTACGAGCCGATCCGCCAAGCGATGAAGGAAAAGACCGGCTTCTTCGCCCAGATAGACAAGTTCCTTCAAGCCGACGACATCGCCAACGCCATTCTGTACGCGGTGACCCAGCCGGACTATGTGGACGTCTGCGAGATCATGGTTCGTCCGCAGACGCAGGAGTTCTAGGCATTTTGGGGGAGGCGACGCCATGGTTGTCATGAAAGCCGTTCGGATCCATGAGTATGGTGGGCCTGAGGTTCTCGTCTACGAGGACGCCCCGCGCCCGCAGGTGGGCCACGATGACGTCCTGGTTCGCGTTCATGCCGCCGGGATCAATCCGGTGGACTGGAAGGTTCGCGAGGGCTACGCCAAGGACAGGATCAAGCTCCAGTTCCCGGCGATCCTGGGCTGGGACGTTTCCGGCGTCGTGGAGGAGGTCGGGCCCGGCGTGTCGCGGCTCAAAGTCGGCGACGAGGTCTTCAGCCGGCCGGACTCGTCGCGGGACGGCGCCTACGCAGAGTACATCGCCATCCGGGAATCGCTCGTCGCCCTCAAGCCCAAGTCGCTGGATCACGTCCACGCCGCGGCGGTCCCCCTGGCCGCGATGACTGCCTGGCAGGCGTTGTTCGATTCCGCCGGCCTGGCCCGGGGGCAGAAGGTCCTGATCCACGCGGCCGCGGGCGGAGTGGGCTCCTTCGCGGTGCAGCTCGCGAAGTGGAAGGGGGCCTACGTCTACGGCACCGCGTCCGCCCGAAACCAGGACTTTCTGCACAGCCTCGGGGCCGATTCCGCGATCGACTATCAGTCCGTCGCCTTCGAAACGGTGGTTCAGGACGTGGACGTCGTGCTCGACCCGATCGGCGGCGAGACGCAGGAACGCTCCTGGTCGGTACTGAAGAAAGGCGGGATCCTGGTCTCAATTGTCCAGCCGCCTTCGGAGAAAGAGGCGGCCGCACACGGCGTCCGGCAGGCATTCCGATACCTCGACCCCAAGCGAGAGCAGTTGGAGGAGATCGCGAAATTGGTCGATGCAAAGAAGGTCCGGGCTATTGTGGACATCATCCTGCCGCTGGCGGAAGCGCGTCGCGCCCACGAGATGAGCCAGGCGGGCCACGTGCGGGGCAAGATCGTGCTGAAGATCCGCTGAGCAGATCGGCAGAAGTCGGACACCCTGGCACGCGCCGAGCGCCAGCGTTTTGGACATTCGGGCTTTGAGTTTCGGATTTGTTTCGAATTTCGAAATTCGTGCTTCGAATTTCCCTTCAGGATGGCACGATCAGAACACTCGTGCAGACCTGCTCAACCAAGGGCTTTCTGAAGCACGATTCCCGCGACGATCAGGACCAGCCCGACGATGGTCGAGGGCAGGATCGTCTCGCCCAGAACCATCGCGATGACCAGCAGCGACAGGAAGGGAACCAGGTAGATCAGGTTCACCACGTGGGCGGTGGTCTTTGCGCTGCGAAGGGCCTTGAGCCAGACGAGGAACGTGATCCCCATCTCGAACAGGCCGATGTAGACGCCGCCGAGAAGACCCTGCCATGCGAACGGAGTCACGCCGCCGAACGCCAGCGTGAGAACCAGAATGTACGCGGAGGCGAAGAGGAAGTTGACGAACAGGCGGGCCGCTTCGTCGTGGCGGTCTTTTGTGTTGAGGACCCAGAAGAGGGCCCAGACGACCGTACTGCCCAAGGCCAGCGCTACGCCGGGGCCATTGCTGAACCGAAAGGCCAGGATGTCCCCCGGCCGGTGAGGATGGGTCGCGATGACGACCACGCCGAGGAAGCTGACGAGGATCGCCAGGATGCTGGCGAGCTTGATCCGCTGGTGCAGGATGGGGATCGAGAGCAGCACGAGCGTCAGCGGCCAGACGAAATTGATCGGCTGGGCCTCTTGGGCGGGCAGCAGAGAATAGGCCTTGAAGATGACTATGTAGTAGAGGAACGGGTTGAGGAAGCCCAGCCCGGCCGACCAGAGATAGTCCCTCTTCGTAAAGGACCGCAGCAGCCCCAGTTTGCCCGACGCGACGAGATAGAGGAAAAAGACCGCGGTCGAAGTCCCGGACGCGAACGACAGCAGCGGCATCACGCCCACGTGACGCAGCGAGATCTTGAACGCCGAGGCGGCCGTGGCCCAGAAGACCACGGCCGCCATCGCGTATGCGTAAGCGAGTCTGTCCTGTCCAACCTTCACAGCCATGAGCCGGCATTATACGCGAGACCGGCCCGAATGCGGCAAGGAAACGGGACGACAGGACGAATCACAGGGATCGACGCAGCTTGCGGCCGAAGGCCAGCCCGAGCATACCCAGCAGTGCTGCCCCGGGAGCGGGAACCGGCGGGAGATCTGCCGTCACCGCGGTCCCGTAAAGCCTGGAGTGATCCAGCCAGGCCGCTCCCGTGCCCAGAGGATTCGAGACCGCCAGCGTCACCTGGAGGAGCCCGTCGTCATTGAGCCAGTCGATGTCGAGCACCATGGGGTAGGCGTCGGCGTCGATCTCCGCGCCGGAGGCGACGTTGATCCAGGAACCGCCGTCAAAGGCCACCCTGGCGTATTCGCGGAAGTCCCACCGGACAATCCCCAACGAGCCGTGAGCATCTGACAGGTCGTTTGTGAAATCGAGTTCCAGCCACGCCTCGGCGACCTGATCGCCCGCGGCGAAATCCACCTCCTGGTTGAGGTCGTGGGTGTAGGTCAGCGGAAGGCCCTGTACGACCACCGTGGAGTCAAGCCCCAACGGCCCCCAGTTGTCGATCGTATCCTCGAACCCGTAGGTCCCGGCAAAAGCCGAGCCGCTCATGCACATTGTGCAGACGGCCGTGGCCGCGACGACGCTCAGAATCACGCTCCTTGTGTTCGCCGATCTCATTTCTTCACCCTTCCATTCCATTCTTTTCATCCCTTTCATCCTTTACGAATCCAATTCGAGGCCGGGACACTGCCGGCGCAAGCTGCTGCGGATAGGATGACCGACGGTGCGTCAGGAGATGAGACAGACACGTTCCATTCCATTTCTCACCCATCCCGTACGGCCTCAGTAAGACCGCATGTCACGTGGTTGTCAATACGGATGAAACCAGGATTCGGTTCAAGGGACCAGCCCAGCCCGCTTCTGGGCCCAGACCAGGAGCGTTGAGAGCGTCGACGAACGCCGTCGGATCGCACGGGACTTATCCATCGGTAACGCGACGTCCCGGCGCGCAACTGAATTGGAGAATGGGTCACGGCCGGGGGCCGATGCGGTAGGCACCGACCGGGCGATCGGGTATAATCCGCCGCTATGGAGAAAACTCCGATGAACCAGGCAATCACGCGACGAGAGATGATGCAGGCGTCGGCCATCTTGCTGGGCGGCGTGTGCGGCTGCCGCATGACGGGCGACGCGGAGGCTCCGCGTTCCACGTGCTGTTGGTCGCCGGACGTGGAAGCTGAGAGTCTCACGATCGGCGAGGACCACGTCACGATCGATCTGACGAAGGCCGCGTCCCTGGGCGAGGTGGGCAACGCCGCCTGGATTACCGACGAGAGAAAGGGCCTCAAGCTGATCGTCGTCCGCTCCGGCAAGGACGAGTACCACGTCCTGTCTCGCCTGTGCACTCACGGCGGCCAGACCGTCAGCTACAACCCGAAGCGTCGCCTGCTCCAGTGCAACAACTTCAACCACTCGAATTTCGGCCTCGACGGCGGCGTGGTGAAGGGGCCCGCCGAGACGCCCCTCAAGTCGTACCCGGTCACGCGGGTCCAGGACACCCTGGTGGTTGCGATCTGACGAGGTGCACGCATGATTCGAAGACTGTTGATAATCGCCGGTCTGGGGCTCATGTGTCTGGCGTCCTCATGCGCGTCGAAGCCGGACTCCGCGGCCCGCGCCTGGGTCAATCCCAGGGACGGCATGGGGTTCGTGTGGGTCCCGGCGGGCAGCTTCACCGCCGAGGTCCCCGTGGATTCGAAAGACCCCAGCGACGCCGGCAAGACCTCCACGCAGACGATCACGTTCGAGCAGGGGTATTGGGTCGGCCGCACTGAAGTGACGCTCGGGCAGTTCCGCCGGTTCGTGAAAGCGACAAGTTATGTCACGGACGCCGAACGTGCCGGCAATCGTTGGACCTGGAAGAATCCCGGCTTTCCACAGCGGGACGATCATCCGGTGGTCTACGTGAGCTTCGCCGACGCTTCGCAGTACGCTCGGTGGGCCGGCGTGGACCTGCCGACGGAGGCCCAGTGGCTCTACGCCTGCTGGGCCGGGGCGAAAGATGTTTCGCCCCTGTTGGACGACCGCCGTGTCTGGCATCGCGGCAACACCGCCGGCACGGGCACGCGTTCGGTGGCCCGCAAACTTCCCAACGCCTGGGGCCTCTACGACATGGTCGGCAACGCCCGCGAGTACTGCAAGGTGGGCGAATCAGGTTTCGCCACTCGCGGCGGATCCTGGATTCGCTGTGTCTCGTATCGCGGCCGCACGGGCGGGGCCTTCGAAGGGCTCTTCGACGCGGAAGTGTCGCCTCGCCTGGAGAAGTACGATCCGAACCCCCAGTACCCGCCGTACCCCTGGGACGACGACCGGGGCTTCCGCTGCGTTCGGCGGGCTCTCTGAAATCTCAAATCTGAAATCTCAGATCTCAGAAGCCACGAGTCACTCTCTTCACAGGAGCATCCGATGGATTTCGGCGTAACACCCAAGAAACAGGAAGAACTCGAGGCCCGAATGGCCAAGGTCGGCCTGCGCGAACAGGACCTGCTTGAGAAATTCATTCATTCCGGCGGGCCCGGCGGCCAGCGGGTGAACAAGACCTCCAGTTGTGTCTATCTCAAGCACCTGCCCACAGGCTTGGAAGTCAAAATGCAGAAAGAGCGTCAGCAGCGGCTCAATCGCTACTACGCCCGCAAGCGACTGTGCGAGATCCTCGAAGAGCGGTACCTCGGCGTCCAAAGCCCGGCGGCCCAGAAGGCCGAGAAGGTCCGCAAGCAGAAGCAGCGACGCCGGCGGAGAGGAAAAGCGAAAGATCGCAACGAGACGCGGACTGCCCTGTAGCTATTTGGACAGAGCCAGCCAGAAGCTCTGATCGTCAACGAGGGACGTCACTGTCTGGGTCAGCGCGCTTGTGAGCATGGGGATGTCCTTCGCCGTGGCGTCCATGCATTGCGAGGAGGTCTGGTATTTCTCTTTCGTTGTGCCCCAGAGGATCTTCCCATTCGCGTCCGCCAAGGTGATGTCGAATCGCACGAACGCCTTGGCGTATTCGAGACTGACGCCGGTGGCGTATTCCTCCACCCA
>JBDKUU010000461.1:0-3465 GCA_039679525.1 Phycisphaerales bacterium
GTTCCTCGGCGACACCATCAGCAACCCGGTGCACCCGTTCGTCGCCATCCTCGGCGGGGCCAAGGTCTCCGACAAGATCGGCGTCATCGAGAACCTCATCGGCAAAGTCGACCGCATCGTCATCGGCGGCGCCATGGCCTACACCTTCCTCAAGACCCGCGGCAAGGCCATCGGCGGCAGCCGCGTCGAAGACGACTTTCTGGACAAGGCCCAGGAGCTGCTGGACCGTGCGGCGGACAAGAACTGCGAAGTCCTGCTCCCGCAGGACCACTCGGTCGTCCGCAAGCTGGAAGCCGGCGCGGAGAACCGGACCGCGGTCGGCGACATCGACCCCGGCTGGCAGGCGGTGGACATCGGCCCGATGGCCCGCAAGGAATTCGCGGCCAAGATCGTCGACGCCAAGACCATCGTCTGGAACGGCCCGATGGGCGTCTTCGAGATCCCGCCCTTCGACCAGGGCACCAACGCGATCGCGCACGCCGTGGCCCAGGCGACCGAGAAGGGCGCCAAGAGCATCGTCGGCGGCGGCGACAGCGCCAGCGCCATCGAGCAGCTCGGCCTCCAGGACAAGATCAGCCATATCTCGACGGGTGGCGGAGCCTCCCTCGAATTCCTCGAAGGCAAAAAGTTCAAGGCCATCGAGATTTTGGATGATAAATAGTCAGTACTAGTTCCCGTACGGGATGGTTGGCCCGGGATTCCCGAATCAACGGCCGACCATCCCGTTTTCTTTTCTATAGCGATCCACCAGCAAAGAGATGGGAAAGGAAGCCACAGAGGGCACAGAGAACACAGAGAAAGACAAGGAAGCACGGAGATTGACGCGTGAGCTTCGACCACCAAACCTACTTATCCTTCTCTGTGATCTCTGTGTCCTCTGTGGCCAAAACCGTCTTCTTGGTTTTCAAGCAGACCACTGTTTCCTCTTCGGACGGGAGATGGTTCCATGAGCAAGCAGATGCCGAAGCCCGGCTCCGTCGAGATCGCTCCCTCCATCCTCAGCGCGGACTTCGCCCGGCTGGCGGACGAGATCGCGATCGTGGCTTCCGCCGGCGTCAAGATGCTTCACCTCGACGTCATGGACGGCCATTTCGTGCCCAACATCACGATCGGCCCCCCTGTCGTCGCCAAGCTCCGCAAGCACAGCGACCTGTTCTTCGACAGCCATCTGATGATCAGCGAGCCCGCCCGGTACGTGGAGGCCTTCGCCAAGGCCGGCGTGAACAACATCACGTTTCATATCGAGGCAACGAACGAACCCGAGCGAATCGTCGACCAGATTCACAGGCTCGGCTGCACAGCCGGGATTACGCTGAACCCCGAGACCCCGGTGGAATCGATCCGCAAAGTCGCCCCCCTGTGCGAGATGGTGCTCGTGATGACGGTCCACCCGGGCTTCGGCGGCCAATCCTTCATGGAAGACGCCGCCCGAAAGGTCATCGCAATTCGGGAAATGGTGGGCCCGAACATCCGCATCGAAGTCGACGGCGGCATCGATCCCGAGACCACCCCGATCGTCGTCGGCTACGGCGCCGACACCCTCGTAGCCGGCAACGCCATCTTCGGCCAGCCCGACCGAGTCGCCGCGATCGAGGCCATCCGAAAGGCCTGCCGCTAAATGGGCCCACATAAGTGCTCAGAGACCCCGGTGACCAGGGGGGGGGAACTCGGAGCATGTAACCCGAGACGGACCCCAAATCCAAAGCATCGACGACCAGAGTATTAGCGACAGGGCGGGTCTATTGGAGATACTGGCGACAGGTTATATGCATCTTTTTCAAGATCCGCCTCAGATTCCGGATTTCGATGCCGCAGACGAGCATCATGATGTCAAGAGACCTCTGCAAACGGCGATGTCCTAATTGGGCTCGCTGGATGGAAGATCGAAGCCTTCGATAGATTGCGGCAATTTCTTCTGCTCAGATTGCAGTCTGCGTTCGACCTTCTTGACGTCCTCTGCAGGCGGAAGATTTTCTGGGATAATCCCTCTCTTCTTCAAGAGCTTGCGAACCTCTTCATTATTCTTGACATGTTCGTTGGTAATGCTCCCCTCTGTGCCCAGTTCTTGGTCCTTGATGTTGTAATTTGTGATTTCGTTGGCGAAATCCTTCGCCTTGATGGTAATAGTCGGAAGGAAATCCGCCAGCGATCTCTTGTCGGGAACCCCCAGCTTGTCTTTCATCTGCCTCGTGGTCCGGCCGCCAAAAAGGGCGGTGTCCCCCTTACTGAGGATCCTAGCGAAGCTCTCGCCGTCTCGCAACCTCTCAAAAACTACTCCGGACAGTTCCTTCTGTGACTGGGTGAGTTTCCTCCTGGCACTGACACGTTCACTTTCAGCTAACCTCTGGAGAATGACCTCCTGCTTGCGGGTCTGTACGGCGAAATAGGTTTGAGCAAATGCGATCTGCTCCTTGGCTGAATCGCCGTTCTGCGCGATCAAGTAGCAGGCATACCGATTCAGGGCGATGTCGTCGATTGGTCGCTGCGCTTTCGATCCCAAGTCTACCATTTTCGTGATATCAAGGAAATGGTCGTGCACGCTGTGGCCTGATTTACGACAAGCAGTCTTAGCTTTCTCAATGACTTTGGCGAAATTCTCCCATCTCGCATAGCCCAAGAGCATTTGCAGGTCTCTCGCGCACCAAAACTCAGTGCCGGTCTCTGGGTCTTTCCGGGCCATGTCTTCGAAGCTCGAGTGCAGTCGAACAACAATCTCTCTGTCCATTTCTCCCGTCCTATTCTGCCTCGCGCATTTCCTGGATCGCTTAACCATGTGTATTATCGAGACCTATCAGCCTATGGTCAACAATCCTGTGGTCAGTAATTATGAACTGCCTTCACCAGATCAGATGCGATTGAGGTCCTAATCGCGATTACAGGCGAATCAATCGAGTGCAGCCGCTCATCCACAGCTACGCCGGCTTCCTGATGCACAGTTCCAGCTTGTCGCCCCGCCACAGGCCGGCCCAGTAGTATGCCTTCACGACCAGCCGATGCTTCCAGGTCGGTACGGGCTCCTTCCTCTCGACCGGGACAGGCACCGCATTCGCCTTCGGCGTAGGCTTGACCTTGAGCCGATGCTTCCTCCAGAGATCCCATGCCAGGGGCAGCCCGTACGATCGGACTCGGAAGGACCGCACGCCGACCAGCGAGCAGATGTGCCGCAAGTCCTTGGGCGTAAAGAAATTACAGTGATATGGCAGATCCTGCGCCCGCATCCGCTCGGGCCGGCGTCGGGCCGCCCAGGAGTCGAAATTGGGCACGCTCAGGTAGACCACGCCGCCGGGCCGGGCCGCCGCCAACGCCGCGCGAACCATTTCCGCCGGGTTCGGAATGTGCTCCAGCACGCTGGTACACATCACCACGTCGTAGAAGTTCTGTTGGGCCTTGGCTACGTCGTCGAACAAGGGGTAATCGCTCGTCCTGGCCCAGGGAGCCGGGTCGACGCCCGCTACGCTCCACCCC
>JBDKUU010000462.1:0-5518 GCA_039679525.1 Phycisphaerales bacterium
TCCTTTGGCGCAGGCCTGCTTCCAGAGCCCCGCCCACCGGGCGAATTGCGGCGCATACTCCGGGGCCCCGGCGGCCCCCACGACAACGATCACCGTCTGAGACCCAGGCGAGGGGGACGAGTCGGCATTCTCCGGCTCCATGGCGGCCGCGCCAGTCAGCAAGGTCAATAAAGTCAATAAGGTCCTCACGGCAACCCCTTCCAGCGTCGAAGCGCCCACTCGGCGACGAAGCAGGCGAGGCTGAACAAAAAAACCGCCGGCACGATCCCCGGCAGATCCCACAGCGGCCTGACCCAGACCTCGCTGATCGGGGCATTTTGTTGCGGCAGATCGCGGGCGAACTTGTTCAGCTCATCCGGCTCCACGACGCGGCCGCCGGTCTGGCGTGCGATCTTGTCGAGCAGCGGCCGATTGACTCGTATGGAGGCGAACTCGCGGCCCTCCAGATCGACCGCCCAGCCGGTCTCTGCTTCGCCCACCCTGCTGCCTTTGGCGTCGGTCGTCGTGGCGTGAGCGTAATAGCCGCCGCTGGCACGCGGGACGTAGGTGGCCTCGAATTGCCCGGCCTCCGTAGGCGAGGGCACTGCTGCCAGTCGAACCGAGCCGCCGCCGGGCTCGAGCACTTCCATCGAGACCGTGACGTTGTCCATCGGCTCGAAGGCCTTGTCCCGAACCCGGACCACAAGGGAGACGGGCTGATTTGTCTCGTCGAGCTTGTGGTTCGCCTGGAGCGAAACCCTCGGGGGCACGTCGGCGATCAGCCATCGCAGGGTCTGCCGCCAGAACTTGTCCATGTCCTCGTGCATCTCGGGTTTTCGCATGCCCCATCGCCAGAGGTCCCCGATAACGAGAGCGGCCGAGCGGCCGTTGCCGACCTGCTGCGCGATCAGGCCGGGGAGTTGCTGGGAATCGTTCACGTCGATCGTCGCGACGATTCTCGCTCCCGGCTTGACGGCGCGGGATCGATTGACCACCTGAAATTCCGGCATCTCGGCCAGTCGCTGCTGCTCGTCCTTTTCATTGTCGCGGAGCCTCGCCCACGGCTGGAGCCAGCCCTCGCGAGTCAGATTCAGCCGTGTGCCCGCGTCGGATTTGGCCGGGGGCATAGGGTCCAGGTAAATCGGCAGAATGCTCGCGATGGGCGTCCGCTGGTAGTCGCCTCTTTGGAAGGATTCCTTGCCGCCGAGCATGAGAAAGCCGCCGCCTCGCTGCGTGACGTACCGGCGGATCAGGTCCATCTGGTCGCGCGAGAAGAACGCCGCTTCGATGTCGTCGAGGATGATCGCCTGATACTCGAACAGCTCTTCCGCGGTCTTGGGGAACCCCTCGTGAAGCTCCGTCCGATCGCGCGTGTTCAGCCGCACGAGGACGGGTTGGTCGTACTGCTCCGCCTGCTCTTTGTCCTGGACATCGAAGCCGCGGTAGAGCGGGTTGCTCGTTTCGCCGGTGTGGCCCCGCCAGTCATATTTCGGCTCGCGTTTGGCCATGCGAATTAGCGTGACCAGTTGCACCTGCTCGTCTTCCTCGATGGCCCGCTTGAGGAACTTGAGATCCCAGTTGGGTCTGCCGGCGACGTAGAGAATGCGATAGGGTCCTTTGCCGCGGTCCACGACGATTGTGCGAGCGTTGTTCGCCAGCGTGGCCTCGGAAGACGCCGGAGGATTGTCTTGCGAGACGTCCTCCGACGCGTCGGCGATGCGGAGTCTGTAGAACAGAACGCCGCTCCTGTCGGGGCGGAGACGAAAACTGAAATTCTGTTTGGCTTCGTTGCGGCCGGGCTTCCATGGCTGTCGCTCGACCAGATTGCCGGCGCCGTCGAGCAGTTCGACTGCGACGTTCTCGCCTGCGAACCCCGCGGCCTCTCCATCGACCTGAATGGTCACGGGGGCGTCCTCGAACGGCGTCTGGCTGATTGTTACGTTCGCCAGAGCCAAGTCTCTCTGCGGCCGATCCCGGCCGATCACCACGGGATACACCGGCGGCAATCCCGACAGATCGGGGAGCTGCTCGCCCAGGTCGGTGGCACAGCCGTCGGTCAACAGGAGCACGCCCGCCAGCGGCCTTCCTTTATATCGCTCAGCGAGCGTTCGCAAGGCGGCTCCCAACGAAGTGGCCGTGCCGTCGAAAGTCAGATCGGAGAAATCCGACGTCCGCCGCAGCCGAGAATCAAAGAGGTATTGACGAATCTGGAATGTGCCGCCCAGTGCGGCGAGCCATCCCTCTTTGCCCGTTTGGACCATCTGGCGGAGGACCTCGCCGCGAGTTTGGGCCGCGCCGTCGTCGCGGATGTTCATGCCCCGGCTGTTGTCGGCTGCGACCACGACGACATTGGCGCCGGATGTGGCTCGTCTGCCGCTCCAGATCGGCTCGATCAGGCAGAAAGCCAACGCCGCGATCCCCAGGAGCTTGAGGCCGAAAGCGATTCGTGGAACGGCCCCGACCGCGGGGCTGCGTCGATAGGACCAGGCCAGCAGAACCAGCGTCGCCAATAGCAGAACGCTCGCCGGCCAGATCCAGTCGCTCATCGGGATCGTGATGGTCGCGGATGGCATCATGGATTCTCTTGCTGTCCCAGGTTCTCGAAGTACGTTCGCACGACGTCCGCGAAGCGGTCCGGCACCGGGTCCCTGTCGATCGGGACCAGGGCCTCATCCGATTGAAGCTGGGCGAGTTTCTCTGTCACCCGCTGTCGCAGCTCGGCCAAGGGCTCCATGATCTGGTTTTTGACCACGTCCCACTGGGGCTCCTTGCCATGCCGTTTGAACTCGGCCCGCACGGCCCTGGCGCGATCCCAGACCCGGGCCGCTTCGTCGCGAAGCTCCCGCTCGGGGAGCATGTCCTCGACGTCGCGAAGCCTGTCCGACCACGTGAGGAAATCCTCGCCGGTGAACGGGCCTCGTTCGCCTTGATCGTCCCGCTCTCTGGATTCGGTCCGTAAGCCGCCCTGGCCGGTCGGATCTGCCCGTTCGCCCGTGGTGTTACGAGCTTGACCACGACGGGAATCCTGAGGCTGCTGACCGTCCCGCGGCGGGCCGCCTTGCGGCGCCTGCTGTCGGTTTCCGCCGCGCGAAGCGCCTTCGCGAGACGGCTCCTGCCCATCGGCTTGCGGCCTGGGATTGTCCCTCGATCCGGATTGAGCGTTCGCCTGCTGTCGTTGGCCGGCTGCGTCCGCCGGCTCATTGGAGTCATTGGATTGCGACCGTCGCGCGCCGGTGGCCTGGGCGACTTCGTCGTTCACGTCTCGAATCAGTTCATCGAGTTGCTGTCTCGCCAGCCGCAGCGATTCGGCCTCGTCGCCGAGCACGTTTTCAGCGGCCGCTTCGACGCCTTTGCGAAGACCGTCGATGCCCTCGCCGGCCCGACGCTCGATCTCCTGCGCCTGCGGCAGAAAGTCCCGCTTCAACAGTTCGCCCGTGGCTTGGAGGGCCCGGTCGAGATTCTCCGTGCTCGTTTCGCGAAGCGTGTCGTAGAGTTTCCTGGAGAGCAGGGGTTCCGGGACCTCCGCCTGTTCGCTGGTCGTCTTCATCCGGTCGACCAGTTCATCCACGGCCTGTCTCTGCTTCTCTACTCGTTCCGACAGGTCCTTGCTCTTGTCGTCGCCTGCGAGCGATTTTTGTCTCGCCTCGATCTGCTGTTGCATCTGATCGGCAATGTCGTTCTGTTCCTTATCGAGTTCCCTCGCCTGATCCCGCATGTCCCGCATGGCGTCGCTGAACTGGTTGGAGGTGCGTCGTTGGAACTCCTCTCGCATCTGTTCGAGCTGCCGGCCGGCGCGGGCCGTGGAGGTCATGGCCCGTGAGAGCATCCCTTCCTCCAACGCCTCGGTGGACTGGCGGATCTGCTCCCGCGAATCGTCGAGCTGTTCCCTGGCTTGGGCCATACGCTGACGGTTCTGCGGACTCTCCATCCGCTGCTGGAGATCGTCCACGTCCCGAAGCGCCTCCATCTGTTCGTCGCGCAGACGCTTCAACTGCCGCAGCGCTTCTTCCCGCTCCTGTTCGTTTTTCGCCTGACGAAGCGCCGCCTCGGCCTCGCGCAGCCTGTCGGTCATTTCGTTCTGCCGCCGGGCCAGGTCGCGAAGCCGGCTGAGAGCCTGGAGATCTTCCTGTCTCTCGGTCTGCTGCTGAGGTTGCGCCATGCGTTGGGTCTCGTACCGGTCCTCCCGCTGCGTGAGCTCCAACTGCTGCAATTGCTGCTGGGACTGCGCGGAGTTGGCGCTGGCCCTGTTCGAATTGCCCCGGTTGCGGGCGATCTGGTGCTCGCGTTCCCGTAGCTTCAACAGCTCCTGATAAGCCGACTGCTCGGCCGCCAGCGCCGGCGTCAGCTCGCTCGTCGCGGCGGATTCGGCGCTCTTGGTCAGGTGATCCAGCGATGTCGTCATATGCTCGGCGGCGGCTCTGAGGGACTTGATCGATGCCGGATCCTCGGCTTCTCCGAGCGCCTTCTGTGCCTGTTCCAGCGCGTCCGACTGAGACTGGCGAACGACGTCGAGATCGTCCTTGCGGTCGGCGGTCCCGCCAGATTGCTCCGCCTTCTGCTTGATGTTCCACGTCGCGGTGATGATCTGCTTCTGCAATTGGGCGAGTTGGTCGGCCGACTGGTTTTGTTGTTCGCCTTGCTGATTCTGCTGTTCCTGGTTCTGCTCGTTCTGGAAGGACTGGCTCTCGCGGAAGATCTACTCGAAGGGCCGCACCTCGGCGAAGTAGATGTCGCTGGCGGTCCTGCGGGGCGAGCCGTCGGGCCCGATGTCATCGGCCCAGAAATAGTAGGTGAGCAACTGGTCCGGCTGGGCCTTCAAGTCCTCCATCGCCAGCAAGTACTTGATCTGCGGCGTTTGGTCTTGTGCCTGCGTGTCCAGCCGGACGTCCTGGCTCTCCGTGCCGGCCAGCGTGTACGTGAGGCCGTAGCCGGTCACGCCGTAATCGTCGGCGACCTGGGCTTCGAGGTTGATCTCCTCCAGCGGCGAGGCCACGATGTCGCGGTTCGGGAACACGGGCTTGATCTCCGCGGGCAGATTCTTGTGCACGTCGATCGTGAACCGCGGCGGCATCTTGTTCGAACGGCCCTGGGCGTCTGCCACGTGCAGCTCGTAGCGCTCGCTCTGCGAGGCCGCGAAGGACGCGGTGAGCACGTTGGGATCGTTCCCATCCACCGTCAGGGCCAGGGCGATCCCCGCTTTGGGGCTCAGTCTCGCCGTCGCCACGGGCTTGTTCAACGTGAACCGCAGCGTGACCTGCGAGCCTTCGACGACGGCGATCTGCCGCGTGTCTTCGATTGTCTTCTCCGGCAGTTTCGTATAGGCCGGATACACGATCTTCGCGTCGGCTCGAATCAACTCGGGGCTCTGGAAGACGCTGATCGTGTACTCGCGGGTCCGCCTGCCTTCGTATTCGATGTGGTATCGCGTGTCGGAGCGGACGTCCTGGAGGATGCCGCCGAAGACCGGGTCGTCGAGGCTGCGGTTCAGCGGAATCTGCTGCAGCTCCTGCCCGGCCGGCGTGAAGAACAGGCTCACGCT
>JBDKUU010000463.1:0-1987 GCA_039679525.1 Phycisphaerales bacterium
CATCCTGTTCGTGGGCGACAGCGTGACCTGCGGCAACTTCGTCCGTGCCGAAGACGCTTGGCCGTTCCAGGTCTGCGAGCAGCTCCAGGCCGTCTGCCTCAACGCGGGGGTCTGCGGGTATGACACAAGGCAGGAGGGCCATTATCTGCGGTACGAGGGGTTGGAGCTGCATCCCGATGCCGTCGTGCTCGGATTCTGCATGAACGACGTGTCAGCCCAGTACAACGAAACCAGCATTCAGCATCCCGAGAGCCGCATAGGACTGGTACGCCTCATGTCCCGAGCTGTGGCCCGCGCACGCTGGGGGCCTGACCTGCGCGCCGCCGGAGAACGGATTCAGCAGTTCGGGCTTGCCGAGCTGTGCCGGGATCCGGAGACGCCGCGGGTTACGTCCGCATGGCGGAACGTCCGCGACGAGCTGGCGGGCATTTGGGAGACGTGCCGGCTCAACCGGCTGCCGATGCTCGTGGTCGGGTTTCCATTCAGGGACCAAGCGAACGCCCGCCCGAATCAGCGGCTGTCCGAAATCTGCTACGGGCTGGGGATCAAGTGCGTTGATCTGTGGGGGATATTACCCAATTCGGAGTTTATGGACGCGACACATCCGACGCCGGAGGGGCATCGGCTGGCGGCGGAGGCGGTTGCTGTCGATTTCGGAAAGGCCGGTTCTTCGGAGAAAAACACTGTCTCCCACGCCGCAGCCGCTCCCTGATGACCGTGTTCCTGCTGATGCCCAGCCGTTCGGCTACCTCTCGGTCGGGCCTGGTCCCGAGCATGGCGACGCGACTTCCAGTCCAGCGGTATGCCCGTTGGTCAATGGGGCTGAACGCCTCTATGCCCAGTTCCACCCGCTTGCGCTGGACGCAATCCACCCTCCGGCCGGTCTTGTCGGATACGGCCTGATCGGTGCGCGTGCCGAGGAGGCTGATCTCGCGTTCAGTCCAGGGTCTGCCGGGCATGAGCGCTCCAATCTAAGTATACGTGGCATGCCGCACGAGAACCTTAACAGGCTCATCCTTCTCCGCTGAGTGCAGTGCTACTCCGATGTGGTCTCTCCAACTGCCCGTGCCCGCATACACTCTACCAGACTTCGGATCGGCAAGCACGTCCTGCCCTTTGCGGATCTTCGATGCGGCGGTTTTCTCGATCACGAGGGTTATGATTTGGCTTGGAGGATTCTCATCTTCAATGCCGTTCATGGATTTTGCTCCAATAGGCCCCGCCGCTGTGCGCGCCTCGGCGGCGGGCGAGAATGACTAGTGGGTGTCTCTCACCATTGCCTCATCGGCCTGTTGCAGTTTTCGCAATTCGACCTGTGCAGCGTGACGGGACGAGTATCGCACTCCGGCATCTACCGGCCGCCAAGTCCGTTCGTCGTCAGTCCACCAGATCCGCCAAAAGCGGCCGTCGCCTTCGTCCTGCTTGACTCGATATTTGGTCGTCGGGGCGCCAAAGTGCCGACGCACCCGCTCGCGTTCCTCGGGCATCATGCTGTCCAGTGCAGCATCAGACACGGATCGGACGTGCCGGTGCCAGCGCTGATCGGTTACGCTCCAGTAAGTCAGGGTCCCGTCGCGATGATATGTTGTTTTCGTGCTTGTCATGGTTTCATTCTCCTGTTACCTCCTGCGCCGTCCATTCGGCCCAGGCCGGGCGGTCCTCCGACGAGGGCCGCACAGCCGCGGGTCGGGGGGCGATCAACGAACCTCGCAAGCGGACCATACCTGCTCCAAATTGCAGCCGCATTTCTCGTCGTACTGGTAGCGGACGATGTAAGGCCGATCGCACACTTTGACGACGGCCTCGAACACGCCGCAGTCAAAAGAACCAGAACGCAACGCTCCCTCTGGTCCTATACCCGAAATAAGGTGCTTGGCCTCGTCCAATACAGCCGCCCTAATGTCTTCCGGAAGGGGAAGCGGAACGTACCTATGCCATCCATCAGAGACCGTTCTGAGCGCCTTGTGCAGCTTTTCTGTTTTGGTCG
>JBDKUU010000464.1:0-1968 GCA_039679525.1 Phycisphaerales bacterium
AGGTCCGTGCGGACATCGAAGGGTTCCTCGAGAGCGCCCGCGGCACGAACAGCGCCTGGGACGGAGCGGTCGTGCTGCCGAGTTTCATCCGCAGGAACATCAAGCTGGCCGAGGCCCCCAGCTACGGCAAGACCATCTTCGAGTACGACCCCGACTGCAACGGAGCCGACGACTACCGCAAGGTGGGCAATTTCTTCCTGGGCGTCACCGACGAAGCCAAGCAACCGGAAGCGCCGGCAGAATCACAACCCGAGCCCCAGACACGGGCTCAGCCTCAGGCTCAGCCTCAAGCCGAGGCTCCCGCCCCCGTCCCGATCGAGATTCGCGAAATCCCCGCGCCGGCTTCACAGTCCGAGGCGCCGGTTCCCGTCGCATCGGTCGAGCAGGCCGAGTTGCAGCCTGAACCCCAGCCGCAGACCCCGGTCGAATCGATCCCCGCTCCCGCGCCGATCGAGATTCGCGAGGTGCATCTGCCGGCTCCGATCTGTAACGAGCCGACGACAGTCTCTCCCGAGCCGTCCGCGGCCCCGGTGGCGCTGCCGCCCGATTGCTCCGGCGTGTAACGGCTTACACGAGCAGTCCCATGGGACCCATAGGACCTATAGGTCTCATAGGTCCTATCGCGCGCTTACTTCTTCAGGAACCCCGATTCCTCCATCCACTTCTGGCACAGGCCGGGCCACGCGCTTGCCGCGCCGCTCTTTTGGCCCAGGCCGATGCCGTGCTGGCTCTTGAGAAAAATGTGCATCTCGGCGGGGACCTTCGCCTGGCGAAGCGCCGAGTAGAACATGAGGCTGTTCTCGGCCGGCACTACAGTGTCTTCCCACGTGTGGAACAGGAACGTCGGCGGGGTCTGCGGCGTCACCTGCTTCTCGTTCGAGAACTTCTCGATCATCTCCGGGGTCGGATTGGCCCCGAGCAGGTTCGTCCGCGAACCGCCGTGCGTGAAGGGATCGGTGAAGGTGATCACCGGGTACACCAGCACGGCGAAGTCCGGCCGGCGGCTCACTTTATCGATCGCGTCGCGGGGCTCGACGAAGGATTCGTTGAAATGCGTCGCGGCGGTCGAGGCGAGGTGTCCGCCCGCGGAGAAGCCCAGGATGCCGATGCGATTGGGATCGACGCCCCACTCTTTGGCCCGGCTCCGCACCGTCTGGATGGCCCGCTGGGCGTCCTGGATCGGGGCGGGATGGCCGTAACCGGCGCCGCTGTTGTGATGGCGGTACGACACGATGAAGCCCGCGACGCCGAAGGAGTTCAGCCATTGGCCGATCTGATGGCCCTCATGGTCCATGGCGAGGTGGCCGTACCCGCCGCCGGGGCAGATCACGACCGCGGCGCCGTTGGCTTTGTCCTGCGCTGGCAGGTAGATCGTCAGAGTCGGCTTGTCGCCCTCGGCCTGCCCCTTCGCCCCGGGAGCGCCGTTGGGCCACAGGAGTTCCACCTTCGGCTGAGCCGCCGCCAGGCCGCACAGAGACAGCGACATCGCCACGCCAAGGCACACGATACCTTTGAACCGAGCACTCATCGATAGTCCTCCTAATCACCGAAAAATCGGATCGCACTTCTGTTCAAGAAACGCAATTCCTAAGCAGGTCCGAACAAATGCTTTGACAACGCCGCCTTGAGGCGAAATTCGAAGCACGAAATTCGAAATCCGAAACAAACCCAAAATCCAAAGTGCAAATGATCAAAACGCTGGCGCCGGACGAGAGCCTGTTTCGAATTTTGGATTTCGGTCATTCGTGGTTGTTTCGGATTTCGTGCTTCGAATTTCGGATTTCGACGACATCGGTCCATGCCCGGCGACCCAAAGACTTCTGCAAACCTGCCTAGATCAGCCGCTCGGGATCGCTCAACTGCTCCGCCAGGCACCGCAGGAACCGGGCGGCGTAGTCGCATGGGATGACCCGCTGATCCGCGGTCAGCGACAGGCTCACCATCTTGCGAACGACGGGCCGATCGCCC
>JBDKUU010000465.1:0-8408 GCA_039679525.1 Phycisphaerales bacterium
CCGTGACGCAGCAGGTACTCCATTCGACCGACATACTGCCCCATGTCCTTGTTGGCTGTGTCGCCGGGGCGGCCGCCGATCTGGAGATTGGCGCCCATCGCGTGTTGATCCATGGCCGTGCGGTAGACCCACTTGGCCGTTTTGTACTCCTGCCCATAGGCCGCGTACGTCTCGGCCATCATGAGGGGCCGGTCGTAGTTGTACGCCGCAGAGGCGATGACCTTGTAGGAGACGTTGGATCGGCCGGTGAACCAGATGTCGTCGATGCCGGGGATGTGCTGGTGCTTGAAGACCTTCATCAGGTCGCCCTGCGTGCCGACGGGATTGCGGGGCTCCTCCTGGTCCATGTGGCCGGACATGGCGATGCCTCGTTTCTCGCACCAGGCGGCGATGCGGCCGACGAAGTTCTCCGCATAGAGTTCCGCGCGAAAGCCGAAGAGCGCGTTGCGGGCCGCGGCCGTTTCGGGCCCGATGTCGTACCACAGGGCCGGATAGTATTTCATCGGGGAGTAGCCGCGCTTTTTCTGGAACCACTCGTTGAAGCCGGCGGTCCAGAGCCGGCCGCTGACCGCGTTGTGCATCGAGGGCTCGTCGTAGAACGACATCTTGATGACCTTCCCGAAGTACTCCTTGAGATGGTCGTAGTACTGGTCGTACATGACTTCGATCAGCTCATCGACCGCCTTGGGGTCGAGATAATCGCAGATGCCCCGCCTGCGGGCGGGATCGAGGTAGAATGCCATCGCCTTCCAGTTGCCGGCCGGAACGGGGCACTTCACCGCCAGACCATCCCGGCGAACCTGGCCGCTTACATCGACGCATTCGAACGTGTCGAGATTCATGAGAACGGAGCCGAGATAGATGCCGTTGGCGATGGGGATGGTCAGTTCCGCGTCCGCAGGCCCCGCGACATCCTTCTCGACCTTTTCCAGGCTCTTTTCGACGTCGTCGGGGTACTTCGCGTAGAACAGGCCGCCCGCCATGCCGGTCGGGAATTGCAGCTCGTCATAGAGGACGTCCATCGGGAGGTTGTTCTTCAGCCCCTCTTCGATCGCGACCTTGTAGAGCCTGAAGAACTCGTCATTGAGGTATGTGACAGGGGGGCGATCTGTGGCGGCGGTGCTGCCCGGGGCTCTGCCGAAACCGCCGTCCGGCGTGATCATGAAGCCGCCATAGGAGTCGCTCTGGGCGGCGCGCTGGATCATCGACTTGACGCGATCTTCAGTCAAAGAGGGCAACACGAAAGTGAACCATGCGTGTCCCCAGTACTCCCGCGGCGGATCCTTGAAGGTGGCGTAATCGACCGGTCTGCCGTTGGGGTCGTTGGACGCGATGGTCTCTCTTTGGCTCTGCGCCACGGCGTTCAGAGAGAGACCCAGAACGAACACGCACAGAAGAGCCGCACTCAAAGACCTGCTTGCCGTCTCCATCGCCGTTTGTCCCTTCCCTAATCTATAGAGCCGCGATCTTGCCTGGACGCCGTTTTCGCCCTCGCTCACGGCTGCAAGTGCATCTGCATGAACTTGAGGAATACGGGCCAATCCTCGGGAGCGGAGCCGTGTCCGCCCTTATGCATGTAGAACCCGAGCGTGTGCAGGATGGGCTCTCCCGGAGCGGGCATTCTGTCGGTCCCGACGTCTTGCTTTCCGAGCAGCTCGTACACCCGCCCGGCGGCAACCGCAGCGAGGAATTCGCCGTAGGGGTCGGACCACTTGTCGGTGTAGCCTGTCTGGAGGAGCACCGGGCGAGGCGCGATCAGGGCGATGAGCATATGCGAGTCGATGGGCGACTCGCCAGGCTTGTCCGCCCACTTCGTGTAGTTGGCGCAGAACTGATAGGGGAACCGCGTCGGCGCGACCAGGTGCTTGATGGTCTCGCCGTAATTGCGCCGGCTCAATGCCGCGCCGCCCTCGCCCGAGCAACTGGCGATCACGATCGCGACGCGGGGATCTCGTGCCCCCGCCCAGAGGACGGTCTTGCCGAGCCGGGAGACGCCCATGATCGCGATGCGTTTGGCGTCCACGTTCCCGTCGAATTCGAAGTAGTCGATCGCCCGGCTGATGCCCCAGGCCCAGGCCGCGATGGAGCCCCATTCGTCGGGGGCGGGCTCCACCTGTCCCTCCTTGAGATACAGCTTCCGCACCCCATACGGGATCGCGCCCAAGGCATCCGGATCGACGTCCGTATAGTTGAACGTGGCGAAGCCGAATCCCTTTTCGATCAGGGGCAGGACGTTCATGCCGCCGAAGCCGCGAGTCATGGGCACCCGCTTGTTCTGCTTGCGGTCCCACATGGTCCCGACCTTGACGTTCGGATCGTTCACCGTGGTGTTGTTCGCGCCGAAGCCAAGATTTAGCAGCAGCGGCACAGGCTTGCCGGCGCCGGCGGGCAGGTAGATTAGCACGTCCATCCTGGGCCCATCCTTGTCCTTCGAGAAATAGATGGTCACCTGCCTGCGGATCGCTTTCCCGCCGAAGGCCGGCGTCGCCTTCTCGAACACGTCGAAACTCATCTCGACGGGGCGACCGGGGCAGCGGCCGTACTGATTCTCCTCGAAGAGCCGCACGATCTCCGGACGTCTCTTCTCGGCCCACGTAGCGGCGTCCCGCACCGGTTGCCCATCGGCGAGCTTCAGCACGTCCGGCAGCGTGTAGGAGCCGACCTTCGCCTCCGTGTAGTTGACGGGGATGTCCGCGACGCTGTCGTCGGGCGAATCGGCGATCTGCGCCAGCGCCGCGCCGCATGCGAACAGGGGGATCAGACAGCAACGGACGATTCTCATCGGGCTCATCCTTCCAGAATAGACGTGTTGTGACCGCCTGCGTCCCTCGGTTGTGCGAGGACTAAGCCGAGGGAGCGCACAACTCATCATGCTCGCCCGACATGCTACCTCGGAATCCCCCGCCATTCAATGAGGATTCGGCGTTCGTGTCCCCGGGAAGGGTCGATCGCCTTGAACCCGGCAGCGATCTCGACTAGCATGTGCGCATGGACACGACAAAAACGCTCTTCTGGAGAAAACCGCAATGACTGTATCCCGCTTCTCCGTACTCGTCGGCATTCTGACGCTCTCGCTGGTTCCGGCTTCGTCGCATGCGAAGTCGTTTGATGTCACACTCGGCACAGGGGATGTTGTACGCATCGAGCCGGTGGCTTCGGGCATCATTCGCGTTCGTCTGGGCAAGGATGCTGGGTTTGAGCCGTCGCTGATGGAACGATATGGCATCGTACGCACGGAGTGGCCTGCGTGCGAAGCCTCGATTCGCGAGGAGGCGGATGTCACGCGGATCGTCGCCGACGGCGGAGCTCTGGAAGTGCGCCGCAGCGACGGCCGGATGCGACTGCTCGACGCCCAGGGCAAAGTGGTCTGCGAGCAGATTCTCCCACAGGCGTCTCATCTGAGTGGGCCCTCGCTGGACGCGTTCAAGAAACGCCAGGCCGCGATGGCCGAGTACTTCAAAGGGGAGAAACGCAAGGGCGGCCAGATCCAGGTCATCGGAGCCGTCTCGCGGGACAAGGCCGAGTACTCGGAAGTCATGCACGAATTCGACTTGCCCGACAGCTCGTTCGGGGCGACCTTCAGCATTCGCGACGACGAGCGCTTCTACGGGCTGGGGACCGCCTCCTCCCATCGCCTTCAACTGCGAGGGCACGGCTATCGGCTCTGGACGCAGTATCGCGGCAACTTCGGCTACGACGGCAGGCCCGGCGGTTGGGAGCAGACCGAGGGCCCGATTCCGCTGCTGCTGAGCACCGGCGGCTGGGGCCTCTTCGTCAACACGACCTGGGTCCATTACTACGACATCGGCCGCTATGAGACCGACAAGATGTTTTTCTGGGGGCCCGGCGGACAGCTCGATTTCTACCTGCTGATCGGCGACACGCTGCCCAAGCAGATCGAGCTCTACACCGAGATCACGGGCAAGCCGCGTCTGCTGCCGCTATTCGGCTACGGCCTGACCTACGTCGGGCAGATCACGCAGAACGAGCACGAAATCCTCACCGACGCAAGGCTCTTTCGCGAGAGAGGCATCCCGTGCGACCTGATCGGCCTCGAGCCGCAATGGATGAAAAAGAACTATGACACCTCGCACGAGAAGGAATGGAACCCGGACAAGTTCTACATCCCGGCCTGGATGGGCCCCGACTCCAAGAGCGGCACGTTCATCGGCGGTCTCGACCGGATCGGTTTCAAGCTGTCGCTGTGGCTCGTCTGTCGGGACGACCTGACGATGGAAGAGGAGCGGCAGATCGCGATCCGTGAGGGCCGCGGCAAGGACTTTCCTGCGGAGCCCGACGCTTGGTTCAACCACCTTCAGAAGTTCGTCCGCAACGGCGTTCGCGCCTTCAAGATGGACCCGGAGAACCTTATCCAGGAGCATCCCGACTGGAAGTACTACAATGGCCGGTGCGATCTGGAGAACCACAACCTCTCGCAGGTTCTCTATCACAAGCAGATGTGCCTGGGCTACGAACAGTTCACGAACCGCCGGGCGATGACGCACTACTGCGCCGCGTGGGCCGGGGTGCAGCGATGGGGCGCGACGACGATGGGCGACAACGGCGGCGGACAGAAGGCCCTCGTCTGGATGCTCAACTACGCCATGAACGGGCACATGAACACGTCCTGCGACATGCAGACCTCAGGCCAGGGGATTCACTTCGGCTTCCTACAGCCCTGGAGCCAGCACAACAACTGGGCCTACACGACGCAGCCGTGGTTCCTGGGCAAGCAGACGGAGGCGATCTACCGGGATTACGCCCGCCTGCGATACAGTCTGATCCCGTACATCTACTCGGCCGCGCACGTGGGGCATCTCACGGCGATGCCGATCCTGCGCCCGATGCCGCTGGCGTTCCCCGACGACGCCCGGCTCAGCGACTGCACGACGCAGTACATGCTGGGCGAAAGCCTGCTGGTGACGGCGTTCACAGACAAGGTGTACCTGCCCGCCGGGCGATGGATCGACTACTGGACGGGGGCCGAATACACAGGCCCGAGAGAGATGCCGCTGGCCTATCCCAAGAACCGAGCCGGCGGCCTGTTCGTTCGGGCCGGCGCGATTCTCCCATACTGGCCCGCGATGGATTACGTCGGCGAGCAGCCCGTGGAGACACTGACGCTGCACGTCTACCCCGAGGGCAAGAGCGACTACACGCTCTACGAGGACGACGGCGACTCCCTCGAATACCTCAAAGGAGCGGTGGCAACGACACAGATCTGCTGCGAGGCCGCCCCCGGCCGCGTGACGCTGACGATCGATTCCCGCCAGGGCTCTTACCGCGACATGCCCGCGACACGCAGCTACGAGGTGTTCATCCACATGGCGCAGCCCAAGGCCGTGTCGGCAAGCGGCTGGACTTACGACACGGCGAGCAAGACGGTTCACGTGGCGGTCACGGAAGACTCGCAGCGAAAGACGCCCATCGTCATTCAGGGCGATCTCTGATCAGGCTTCGACGCCCAGTTGCTTCTGCATGTCCTCCAGGGAAACACCCTTGGTCTCGGGCAGATACTTCAGGACCAGGAAGAACTGGAGCACCATCATCGCGGCAAAGAACACGAAGACCAAAGCGCCGGACATGTCCGCCAGCACGGGGAACGACCAAGTCACCGCGATGTCCAGGAGCCAGAGCAGAGAAGTGATCAACGCGGAGGCGGAGGCGCGAATGGTGTTGGGCAGTATCTCGTTGATGATGACCCAAACCACGGCGCCCTGCGAATAGGCGTGCGATCCGACGATCCCCATGAGGGCCGCGATGACGATCCAGCCCTGGGCGTGCGAGTGGAAGACCCAGGCGGCCAGGAGATGGGACACGACGAACGTCACCGAGCCGACGAGCAGCAGGGACTTGCGTCCGACCCTGTCGATCAGGCCCATCGCCAGGATGGTCATCGCCAGGTTCGTCAGTCCTACGATCACCGACTGCATCAGGGCACTGGTCTTGTCTGCTCCCGCCATGCGGAAGATGTCGGCGCTGTAGTACAGCACGGCGTTGATGCCGTCGAGTTGGTTGAACGCGGCGATCATGGCGGCCAGCATCAGGGGCTTGTAGTAGCGAGGCCGAAAGATCGCCTGATGTCCCCCTGTTCTCTCGGATGCGAGCGAACGCTCGATTTCGTCGGCCTCGCGCGCCGGATTCCCATGGCCGAAGCGGGCCAGGGCTTCCTCGGCCGACCGGCGCCGGCCTTTCTTCACCAACCAGCGGGGACTCTCCGGGATCATCAGGGACGCGACGAAGAACGCCAGGGAGGGCGCTGCCGCCACGCCGAACATCCACCGCCACACGGCGGGATGCTCCGGCCCCAGGATCGACGCCACGAGGTAGTTGGACAGGTAGGACACCAGGATGCCCACGACGATGTTCAACTGACTGACCGCGACGAGCAAACCGCGACGCCGGGCGGGCGCGATCTCCGTAATGTATACCGGCGACACGACCGAAGTGCCGCCGATCGCCAATCCGCCCAGCCATCGGAAAACCAACAACGCATACCAATTCCAGGCCAGAGCGCAGCCGATGGCCGACGCGAGGAACACCACCGCCAGCACCATCAGCACGGGGCGACGGCCCCACCGCTCCGAGGGGCGGCCTATCAACAGGGCGCCGAACAATGTCCCGATGAGGGCGCTGGACGTGGTGAACCCCAACATGCCCTTGCTGAGGGAATACAGCTTTTGCAGAGTCTCCGTTGTGCCCGAGATCACGGCGGTGTCGAATCCGAACAGAAACGATCCCAAGGCGGCGGCGATCGCGCTGGTCAACAGCACCATGCCGCCGCGGTTTTCGCGAGCTTGACTCTGGGGGACAGAATATGCGTCCATGTTCTTACAGACTCCCTTTCATTGGTTTCGAAATGACGAAGCTCGACGGAGCGAACGCGGCCAGATTCACAGTGAACTCGCTTGCTTTCACGGGCAGCGGGGCCCCGGTCGGCTCGCCGCGGAGGTTCACCGGTTGGACACTTTGGGCATCGAGCGTCTTCGGCAGATGCACCCGGCAGGGCCCGCTCATCCCGGCATATTCCCACAGACGAAGCACGATGCCCGGCCCGTCCGGATTGGGGCCGAACGCGGTCACCAGCGTGCCGCGAGAGGAAAGCTCCAAGCCGGTTGCCTCAAGGGGCAGTGTCCCGGCCTTTCCCTCGCAGGCAGCCGCCAGCAGCGGATACCTCGCTTCGAGCGACGGCGTGATGAGGCTGGCTTGGGTGTCGAACCGGTCGACCGACCAAAGGCGGACCCTCGCCGTCCACGTGCCTTCGTTCCAGAGGCGAAAGTTCGTGGTCCACTGATTGTTGAAGAGATTGACGAACGCGGCGGGCTTACGGGGCACGAAGTCCGGCGAATACCGAAAGAGCCCGGGCTGGTCGAGGCTCACCAGCGGATTGTCGAGCGGACAGATCCCCACGCCGCGACCTTGCCGGTCTGTGATCGTCAGGCCCGTGTGGATCGCCTGGACATCGTGATTCGAGCCGCGAACGAAGTCTCGCGCGGGGTCTGCGACGCCGCCCAATCGGCCAAGACGGAATTGCGGCTCGTCCGCGTTCACCGGCAGGCAGATCCAGCCCGCCTCCGGCCAGTCGTCCGCCGGCTTGTCGTGGAGAGTCGCTTCCAGATCGATGAAGGGCTCGCCCGCATAGAGGATCACTCGCGTCGTCGTCGCATGAGGCATGTCGGGCGTGGACGGCGCGTGCATGGCGGCCGCGACAGACATGGCGGTCTGGTCTATTCGAATGGCTCCGGAACGAGGCGATGCGGCCCTGTACGGAACCTCGCCGGTGGGCGGCATCGCGGGCTTGCCCAATTCAGCTTGGGCCCAATCAGCGTCTGTCTTCACATAGGCTTTGACGTAGGCCGCGACCTGATCGGCGTCGAAACGTTCGTAGAGGTACTGGCCGAGGGCATAGCTGGAATCCGGATCGACCAGCTCTCGGTTCGCGCGTTTGTCCACGACGGAGCGAATTCCGCAGCGTTCACGGTCCAGCGTGACCCTGAAGAACTCGTTCTCGATGATCCCCGCCTCGGAATCGCCTCTGAGATCATTCGCTGGTTTGACCATCTCGGCGGGAACGAAAGCGCGATAGCCCATCGCCGGAATGCCGCGGGCTGCGAAGCAGAACTCGTCGCCGTCCATCACCGCCGGCACAATGGTTTGTCCTTCGACCGATCGCAGGGCGGAAGGGCTCTTTCCGGCCCACTTCATCCGTGCGACGCCGTCCCGCGGCCATGGCAAGGGATTGAATACGACGATGCGCGGGCCCTCAAGGGCGATCCCCTCTGCCAGGGTTCGCATGGCTTCCCCCTGAAGAGTGGCGGTCTTCTCCTGAGCCTGTTCGATGTATCGAGTGTGCTGTGCCCAGGATTCCTCCAGTCTCGTGAACCGGCCCGCGGCGCGATCGTCCTTCC
>JBDKUU010000466.1:0-3804 GCA_039679525.1 Phycisphaerales bacterium
GGGTGTGCCATGCACACCATCCATCTGAAGAGTCGGTGTGCACGGCACACCCTACAACTGAGGAGTTCGTTCCATGAAGACTTGGAGATTCGGAATCGTCGGGGCCGGGCTGATCGCCGATTTTCACTGCTGCGCGATCCGCGACATTCCCAACGCGAAATTCATCGCCTGTTGCGACACCAACTTCCCGCGGGCCCAGGCCCTGGCACAGAAATACTCCGGCCGGGCCTACGCCGGCTACGAAGAGATGCTCCAAAGCGACGACATCGACATCGTGACCATCGCGACGCCCAGCGGCCTGCACATGGAGCCGACCGTCGCGGCGGCCAAGGCCGGCAAGCACGTCGTCTGCGAGAAGCCCGTCGAAATCACGCTGGAGCGGATCGACGCGATGATCGAGGCCCACGCCAAGGCCGGCACGCGCCTCGGCGGCATCTTCCCGTATCGGTTCAACGATATGATGACCCCGATGCGGGAGGCGATCCGGTCCGGCCGGCTCGGCACGGTCACCTGCGCCAGCGTCTACGTCCCCTGGTGGCGGACCGACGCCTACTACGAAGGCTCGTGGCGCGGGACGTGGAAGCTCGACGGCGGCGGGGCTCTCATGAACCAGTCGATCCACATGATCGACATGCTCTGCGACCTCATGCCGCCCATCGAGTCGGTGCAGGCCTTCACGGCCACGCTGGGCCACAAGATCCAGACCGAGGACACGGCGACCGCCGTCGTGCGGTACACCAACGGCGCCCTGGGCATGATCTACGGCACGACCGCGTCCTTTCCCGGCCAGTTCCGCCGGTTCGAGATCACCGGGACCAAGGGCACGATCATCAACGTGGAGAACAGCAGCACGGTCTGGCAGTTCGCCGACGAGCGGCCGGAGGACGCGGAGATTCGCAAGCGGTTCACGGCGATCCAGGGCGGGGGCGGTGTCTCTGATCCGGCGGCCATCACGCACGAGAACCACACCCGCAACTTCAAGGCGTTCCTCGAATCGCTGGAGACGGGCAAGGACTTCTGGATCAGCGGCCCCGAGGCCCGCAAGGCGGTCGAGGTGATTCTGGCGGTCTACCGATCGGCGAAAGAAGGCAGGCCGGTGAAACTGCGGTAATGCGGCTGAAGCGGATCTAAAGCACGAAATTCGAAACCCGAAATCCGAAACAAATCCAAAGCACAAAACTCAAATGACCGAAACGCAGTCGCCCATCGGACGCTCCGTTTCGGTCATTTGGTTTTTGAAACTTCGTGTTTGTTTCGAATTTCGATATTCGAATTTTCTTCTAGATTGTCGCCATGACGCCTCTGGCGTAGCCGACCGATTCCGCCAGTCCGGGCAGCGGGTCGTTCTCATCCTTCTCGTATTCGAACGAGACGCATCCGGCGTAGCCGATCTTGACCAACGCCCGCATGACGCTCGGGATGTCAATCACGCCCCGGCCGAGCTCGACCGGACTGCCCTTGGCCGTGGCGGCGTTCTCGTCCTTGATGTGGACGTCGAAGAGCCGGTCGCCGAACTCGATGATCGTGGCCGCCGGGTCCAGGCCCGACCGGACGGTGTGCCCGATGTCGTTGCACAAGCCGATCCGCGGATCGAGGTCCTTGACCTTCTCGTACACGCTCGACGGCAGGGGGTAGACCTTGTCGCCCGGGCCGTGATTGTGAATCGCGACCTTGATGTCGTACTCTTTGACTTTCTTGTCGACCAGCGGCAGCAGAGTGTGCTCCGGGACGCCGATGATGACCCGCATTCCGGCGGTCTTGGCGTATTCGAAGGCCCGGTTCACCTCGGCCTCGTTCTTCATATAGATGACGCCGCCGCCGTAGAGGTCCAGCCCGGCTTCCCTGGCCTTGGCGGCCGCGGCCTGGATCTGCTCCGGCGTGCTGTTCATCGGCAGGTGGAAGTCCTTGAATGCGATGTGCTTGAGGCCGACTCGCTTGGTCATTGCGAGGGTCTTGTCCAGGTCGAACTTGCGGAACGTGTACGAGGCCAGGCCCAGCTCGAACTTGGGCTTGCCCGTCGCCGCCGGCTGGGCCGACGCGCACCCTGTCCCCAATCCGCAACAGGCGGCTGCCCCGGCGGCCGCGACCTGCAGGAATTCTCTTCTACCGCGAATCTCTCTCATAGCACCTGCTCCTACAGAAAAGCCTTTGAAACTGCATCGATGCTTGCTCGGTGCACGAGTCACCATCATATCACAATCAGCCTCTCATGGAAATCTTTCGCTGCGTTGACACAGGGCCGGCCGCGCGATAAGCTGGCAAGTTGATCGATGGTCGTGACATTAATTAGTGGGGAGTGCATTATGAGCAGCGCCAGACGAGTACACACCGGGGGCCCAATGTCTATTCAACGTAACTCCTTGTCCCGTCGTGATTTCCTTCGCAGCTCGGCACTGTTGGGGGCGGCTGCGGCCTTCCCCGCGATTGTGCCGGCTTCCGTTTTCGGCGCCGAGGCTCCCAGCGAGCGGATCGCCGTCGGCTGCATCGGCGTCGGCCGCATGGGCACCGGCGACCTCACCGACGCCTTGGGCATTAAGACCGTACAGGTCGTGGCCGTCTGCGACGTGGACTCCAAACGGGTCCAACTCGCCCAGAAAAGAGTCGATTCCTTCTATGCGGACCGACAGCCGGGCGGGCAATACAAAGGCTGCGACGCGTACGGCGATTTCCGCGAGCTGCTGGCCCGGGGCGACATCGACGCGGTGCAGATCTCCACGCCGGACCACTGGCATATGATCCCGGCCATCGAGGCCGCGAAGGCCGGCAAGGATATTTTCTTGCAGAAACCCCTGTCGCTGACGGTTCGGGAAGGGCGTTTCGTGAGCGACACGGTTCGTCGCTACGGCCGGATTTTCCAGATCGGTAGTCAGCAACGTTCCGATGGACGGTTCCGTCAGGCCTGCGAGCTGGTGCGCAACGGGCGGATCGGCAAGCTGCACACGATCAAGGTGGGCTTTGGCACGGACCCGGGTTGCGGCCCTCAACCGGAAATGCCCGTGCCGGCGAATCTCAACTACGATATGTGGCTGGGACCGGCCCCGTGGGCTCCCTATACCGAAGAGCGGGTGCATCCGCAGGACAGCATTGTCGCGCGGCCGGGCTGGCTTCGCATCTCGGATTACGGCGCGGGCATGATCACCGGCTGGGGCAGCCACCATCTGGACATCGTCCACTGGGGCATGGGGACCGAGTTCACGGGACCCATCGAGATCGAAGGCCGGGCCGAGTTCCCGAAAGACGGGCTCTGGGATGTACACGGCGATTTTCACATCGAGTACCTTTACGCCAACGGGGTTCGGATGATCGCCGCGGACGAGAAGGTCCACAAGAACGGCGTTCGGTTCGAGGGCGACAAGGGCTGGATCTTCGTCACGCGAGGCGCGATTGACGCGGAGCCGAAATCGCTGCTGAAGGAGACGATCGGAGCCGGCGAGACGAAGCTCTACGTGAGCAATCACCACAAGGCCAATTTCTACGAGTGCGTCAAGTCGCGGGCCGAGACGATCGCACCCGTCGAGGTCGCGCATCGCTCGTGCTCGGCGTGCCTGCTGGGCGACATCGCCATGCGGACGGGGCTCAAGCTCAAGTGGGACCCGGCCAAGGAGCAGTTCGCCGATGGCGATGCCACAGCGACTGCGATGCTGTCGCGGACGATGCGGGCGCCGTGGAAGTTGTAGGACAGATAGGACCGATGGGACCCATAGGATTTGTGGCGTCTCACGTTCGCTGGGAGGCTCGGATGGATAGTCTCAGACGCATGCTGGCTGTTGTCGCAGCGACCATGTCGATGGCGATTCCTCTGCT
>JBDKUU010000467.1:0-2301 GCA_039679525.1 Phycisphaerales bacterium
CCATCGGCGTGCCCGTCGGCGAACGTGACGCTCGTGCCGTCCCAATGCCGGACGGGAGGCGGGGTCCACCAAGCCTCCACAGTGTAAAAGACGGAATGACTGCCGGGCACGGACCACCCCTGATCGATGAAGACCATCCGCTGGGCCGGACCGGGCGAAACGATCTCCGCCAGGTTCCTGATCCACAGGACGGTGTCCCCGATCTTGACGCCCTTGGCTTCCGACGACATGAAGGCGCCGGTAAAAGTGCCCTGCCTGGCCATTCCGTTCATGGAATCGACGATCAAACAGGTCTGCAATTGGCCCGGCTGGCCGTCGGGGCAACTATAGAGTCTCACTTCCTCGACGTAAGGCCACAAGGCGCCATCCCGGATTGCCTTCCGTTGGATCTCCTGCGGCAACTGCACGTCGGTAGTGTACGAGTCCCAACACTTGCCGACCCAGGGCTTCTTCACGCCGTCCTTGCCGGATATCGTGATTCCAGCCTCCCCGGAGACAAGTCCGCCGTCGTTGTCGCCTGCGTAGGCGAGCCAGGCGGATGTCACTTGACCCAGGTTGGACAGGCAGACGGCCTGCCGGGCTCGATGGCGGCCGAGACCGCCGACGGCCGCGATGTTCAACAGGAACAGAATGCTCAGGCTCAGGATCACAACGTCCTGCCTGCTCAGATGTTTGGGGGATTTCATACGTGTCTCCGAGTCAATGGTCTACCTGCTTCGTTGGGGAAAGACGCGGGCATCGATGGCCCAGACCGTGTTCTTGGCGCCCTTCTCCAGCGAGGAGTAATCCTTGGAGTCGGCCAGGATCAGGACGCCGTCGCCCGCGATGACCGGAAACGCCGGCCAGCCGCCGGTCGTGAATTGAGCGACCGTCAGGCTCACCGGAGAAACGACGTAGAGCTGTCCGTTCTCGGAGGCCGCAAAGACCGTGCCGCTGCTGTCCACCGTCAGGGTGAGACCGCCTGCCTCCGACTGCGTTCCGGCGACGCCCCCCATGACGCCGGACGCCCCGCCGCCATAGATGTCCTCGATGGAGTCGCCCAGCCGGGTCACCCACTTCAGAGTCCCGGCGGGATCGACCGCCCGCAGGTATGAATCGTCAAGGCTGACGTAGATGGTCCCATCCGGCCCGACCACGGGCTCCGACCAACCGTCGCTGTCGACGGGCACTGTTGCGATCCCTCGGAAGTAACGCGCGTCGCACAGGTTGACCGACCAACGGATCGCGCCGCTGGCAGGTTCGATCGCATAGAGATTGGGGTCACAGAGCAGGGTCTGATAGATCGTGCCGTCCGCGGCGACGACCGGCGAGGCAAAGGGCCAGCCGCCTGTGTTCGGGTCCTTGGAAGTGTTCGGGAAGCGGCAGGACCATTTCACGCTGCCGTCGGCGGGACTGAGGGCGTAGAGCGTCGGGTCGTACAGGCCGCCGACGTAGACGGTGCCGTCAGGCCCGATCGAAGGCGAAGCGAAGACCGCCCCGTTGGGCAGGACGCCGGGGCCTTTGGTCTTGAACCGCCACAACTCGGCCCCGTCTCCGGCGGCCAACGCGTAGAGCGTCCCATCGGTGGAGCCCACGTAGACATCGCCCTTGGCGCCCACGGCAGGCGAAGAGTAGACCGCGCCGCCGGTGGCGTGGGTCCAGCGAAGTTGGCCGTCGGGAGCGACCGCGTAGAGCTTGCCGGACTTGCCGCCGACGTAGAGACTGCCGTCGGGACCGATGCTGGGCGCGCTCACCAACGGCGCGTTGACATCCAGAACCCATTGGACTTTTCCATTGGAATCCAGGGCGTAGAGCTTGCCGTCCTCGCAGGCGACGTGGATGCGGCCCGCGGCCCCCACGACAGCGCTGCCCACGACGGTGACGCTGCCGACGATGGCCCCGTCAGTCTCGAACTTCCAGCGGACTTCGCCGCTCAGCGGACCAATGTCGCTGCTTTGCCCGGTACGAGCGAAGCCGCCGCCCAGCGACGGCCACTTCGCGTCGACAGCCGCAGCCGACCCGCCGCCCATCTGCGCCAGGACCGGCCCGCAGGCGACTGCGAGCGCAAACAAAATGACCGAGCAGCGTTTGATCCTCATGACGATTCTCCTTCCTCAAAAGACTCCCACGGTCCGCCGATCTTCAGAAAAACTCGGGCTCCGGCTCTATTCTCGTCAGATTCGCCATCTGAATACATGTCCGAATTGAGTGCGGGATGTTACAGGAAAAATGGAGAATTCGGCGAATTCGCTCCCTCCTCCAAAGCAACCTCTGGGGCCTCCTCTCCGCACACATGCTTCCTAAGTTTCGACATCCAAAGGA
>JBDKUU010000468.1:0-10593 GCA_039679525.1 Phycisphaerales bacterium
ATCCATGTCGATGCGCGTGGAACCGGCTGGGCGAGCTTCTGGTTCGACGGCCGCGATCCGTTCCTGATGAACGGCCTCAAAGAAGTGCCCTACGACCGGCCGCCCTACAGCACGCGATACTCTCACCTCGCGGAGATCCTGCAGGACGAACCGGCAAAGGCGAAGTACAACAAACTGGCCAACAACGTAATCGTGGGTTCCCGCAAAGCTATCGACTGGCTCGATGGCCTGAGTGAACAGACAGTACAAACGGTGGACAATACGATTGTGGGCGACGCAGCGGCAGTCTCCCTGAATCCGAAGAGCTATGCCGTCTCCGTCTCCGGATTTGTCCCGATTCCCTTTGACAAGATCGGTCTCTACAAAGACCTCTACAGGGACCGACTGCCCTCTTCGAACGAGTCGCCCGCCGACGATATGAGCTATCTCGACAACGGCGTCATTCGGCTGGGAATAGACCTGAAACTCGGCGGCTCCATCACCTACCTCGCCGAGAGCGGCAACAAGGTCAATATGATCAACAGCCATGACTGGGGACGCCAGATCCAGATGTCGTTCTACTCGGGTCCCGTGCCGTTCGCCCCCAACGGCAAGCAGCCTTCAAAGACCTGGGCCGGGCTGGGCTGGAATCCCATCCAGTCAGGCGACTGCGCGGGCAACCGCTCCGTGGTCACCGAGCATCGCAATGACGGCGCCTCGCTCTACGTCAAGTGCTTCCCCATGCAGTGGCCCCTCGACAACGAGCCCGGCGAATGCACCTTCGAGAGTTGGATCCGGCTGCGCGACAACACCGCGGTCGTGCGGTGTCGCATCGACAACCATCGTGCGGACAAAACTCAGTATTCCGGCCGCGGCCAGGAACTGCCCGCGATCTACACGAATGGTCCCTGGTATCGTCTGATGAGCTATGTCGGCGACCGGCCCTTCACGGGCGGGGAACTGTCTCAGTTCAAAAAGACCTGGACCCGCCTGGAAGACGTCCAGGGTTCTCCCTGGGAGAACTGGCTGGCTACGGAGAATTGGGCTGCCCTGGTCAACGACGACAACCGAGGCCTCGGCGTCTTCAAGCCCGGCACGTACTCCTTCACGGGTGGTTTCTTCGGAAAACCGGGCAGCGGAGGCAGCAAAGATGCGCCGACCGGATACATTTCGCCCATTCAGGACGAGATCCTGGATTACAACATTCAGTATGACTACGAGTATACTCTGATCGTGGGAACGCTGGATGAGATTCGCCGGTTTGCCTGTGAGAATCGGCTTCGGTCGTCGCTGCCGGACTATCGGTTTGAAAAGGACCGGCAACACTGGGTGTATCGCAACGCCGTCGATACGGGTTGGCCCATTCAAGGACACCTGCACGTGAAGCTCGAAGCCGACGATCCGCAGCTCATCGGGCCGACGGCCTTCTGGGAAGCTTCCGATGCGCCTGTCCTGTATGTCGACGCTGCCTGCGTGACACGGCAGACTGACGCTCGGTTGTTCTGGAAGACATCCCGTCAGCCGCAGTTCTCGGATGAGAAGAGCATCGGTTTCACTCTCAAGCCGGACGGGAACTACCATGTCTATGAGATTGACCTGGCCGGTTGTCCCGCCTACGAGGGCAGCATCACCGGCATACGGCTCGATCCTGTCTCCACCGGCACAGAAGGCGACTACATCCAGATTGCGCACATCACATGGAAGAAATAGGGACTTGCCTGCCCATTTATAACTCGCGCAGGGCGCGCAAATTCATCGGCGTGTAACTTGCGACGTTTTTGTTGAAAGACGCTGAGGTACTCGCCGTTGCTCTCAATCGTGGTCCCGGCTACAATCAGAGGGCGATCCAGGTCGAGGACGATTACCTGCGTCATCGCTTCGAGCAATTGCAGCGGGGCGTGTGAAAGCTTCAGTTGGACTCGCCGTCTGTCGCATTGAGAAGGGGGAATTTGGATGAACGACCCGTTTGACGCAGAGACGATGGCGGGCTTGCGGCGCTGCGCCAAGTACATCGCCATGGTGGTCCGCAATGCGATGGAGGATTTCCACTGCCGGCATCTCTCCGACGAGCAGATGGCGGAACTGAACCCGATCATCCGCAACGCCATCTACACTGCCCTGTATGCCTACCATAGCGAGAAGGACTCGAAGGCAGCCGCTAGATTCGTGCACTTCCACCTGATGTCAATTCCGAAGTGCTGGGAAGAGCCGGAGCTGCTGACGGAGTTTCGGAACGAACCATAAAACGGATTTGCGGAGTTGTCTATAAAGGACTTGGGCACGATGATTGACGATTATGAAAAAGCGATGGACTTGGTCGAGGAGATGAAAGCCCACTTGCCGATCCCTGTTCACGCCGGACATCAGTTGATCCAGGTGATGCGTGACAAAGGAGTTCATATCAAGGCGAAACACTCCCTCGCGATTGAATACGTGCATTACCTGGGGGATGACGGGGGAATCGTGTGCGGTCTGGCGGGAGTTGGCCAGGGAAACGCCGCCTATGTGTGTTCGCTGACCCAGTTGAAGGTGGATGACCGTCATCCGCTGGCCAAGAAGATACGGGCGTATCAGCGGGAGCGGATGAGGCGACTCGCCCAACAGACGGACCTTCGCGGATTTCGATCCGTTTAGGCAGCGAGCCTGGAAAGTCCCGGCGCCGTTCCGGGACCGATGGGCGGCAAGGCGGCTTGACAAAGGGGACGTTTTCTACTGCAATGGATCGGAGCCGGAGCGGTGTGGACCGCAGTTCCGTGTCTTCGATTGCTATAACAAAAGGCCATTCAGTGCTCGACGAGACATCCAAAGCCTTGTTTAACGAGTTGAACGCGACGGTGTTGCCTGGCGGCCGCCTGGAGCTCGAATGGAGTTCTGTTGACGAGCCGGTCAGCCGGGATCAGAGACTCCTCCAGGACGAGTTGTGGAAGCGAATCGCAGACGATTATGACTCATTCCTGTTGTTCCTGGGGTTCTCCGATCCGTCGGCGCCCTTGTCGGTTTCGCTGGACTACTGGAGAAAGGTGACCGGGCGGTTCGCCGAAGCGCTCGTCAGGACGCCCGATCTGGAGACGCTGAGGCACAAGGCGACGGTCGCTCTGACGGACGCCGAAGCGTTCGAGATGCTCACCACCGCGCCGTTCATGTCCGGATCCGAGTATCTGAACCGGGATTTGCTTGACGACCTGTGGTCCAGGCTGAATGCCGAGTATCAGCGGCAGATCAAATCATACAACGGCCCGGTCGCCGACTTCGTTCGGACTCTGAGCCCCAAGGTGCATCTCGTGGGCCGGGTGTTTTTCCACCTCGTCGAGAGCAAAAAGGATGAGTATCCGTTCGCTTTTCTGGCCACCTATTCAACTGCTTTGGACAAACGAAGCGGCTGCAAGCACGTTCCCCTGAAGAACGCTCTGGCCGAGTACGGCGCCGACAGCGGGAAGCTGCTCGATCTGCTCGCTACCGTTCACCAGGCGGCGGCGGAGAGCCGGTTTCTCTCCGGGATCCTCGACAGCGGCGAGATCTTTCACCCGCTGGCCCTCTCAGCCGGCGAGGCATACACGATCCTGAAGGAGATCCCGATCTATGAACGGGCCGGCATCCTGTGCCGCATCCCCAACTGGTGGAAGGATCGAGCGGCCGGGCTTCGTCTGAACATCCAGATCGGTAAGAGCCGGCCGAGTTCGCTCGGGATGGACGCCATTCTTGACTTCGATGCCAGACTGCTGCTGGGCGATGCGGTCCTCTCTGAAGAGGAGGCCCGGAAGCTGTTGGATGAATCGGAGGGCTTGGCCTTCATCAAGGGCAAGTGGGTGGAGGTGGACCGCGACAAGCTCGAACAGACCCTGCGGGCCTATGAGAAGGCGCAGGCGCTGATGGCCCGGGAAGATATAACGCTGCGTGAGGCGATGCGTCTTCAACTGGACGCCGACAGAGCTTTGGGTTTGTCCGATGGAGGCGTCGCGGTCGAGGTCTCGCAGGGACAATGGCTTGAATCCGTGGTGTCGCGGCTTCGCGATCCGCATCGCATCGACGCCGTTCGCCTGTCCGGCCGGTTCAAGGCCACGCTCCGGCCGTATCAACGCCAGGGCGTGGACTGGCTGTGTTTTCTGGATGGTCTTCAGTTCGGAGCTTTGCTGGCCGACGACATGGGGCTCGGCAAAACGGTGGAGTTGCTGGCCATGCTCAGCGCCCGGCTGGGAGACAAGGCGAGACGCGGTCCCAGGACGAGTCTGCTTGTTCTGCCGGCCTCTCTGATCAGCAACTGGACGGGCGAGATTGAGCGGTTCCTGCCGTCTCTGCGATACTTCGTGGCCCATCCATCCGGCGGGGCTGACACGAAGGTATTGCGAGGCGGCCCCGCGCTGGATGGAGTCGATCTCGTGATCACCACGTACGGCCTGTGCCAGAAATATGCCTGGCTCCAGCACGCCCAGTGGGACCTCGTCATTCTGGACGAGGCCCAGGCGATCAAGAATCCCGGGACTCAGCAGACACGCGCAGTCAAGAAGCTTCGCGCCAGGAACCGGATCATCATGACGGGCACGCCCGTCGAGAATCGTCTCTCCGATCTGTGGTCCCTGTTCGACTTCCTCAATCCGGGATTGCTGGGCACCGCGGAGGAGTTCGGCGCTTTCAGCAAGAAGCTCAACCGCGACTCCAGCGGCTATGCCCGGCTCAAGACGGTCGTCGGTCCGTACATCCTGCGAAGGCTCAAGACGGACAAGACCGTGATCTCCGACCTGCCGGAGAAGATCGAGATGAAGACCTACGCGGAGTTGGCCAAGAAGCAGGTTGTCCTGTATGACGACCTTGTCAGGCAGCTTCGACAAATGTTGGAGGAGCAGCCGGAGGGCATCCGGAGAAAAGGCTTGATTCTGGCTTCGCTCATGAAGTTCAAGCAGTTGTGCAATCATCCGGATCAGTATCTGGGCCAGGGTGGATTCGCGGAACTCGACAGCGGCAAGTTCCAGCGGCTCCGCCCGATCTGTGAGACGATCTTCGAGAAAAGGGAGCAGATGCTCGTCTTCACGCAGTTCAAGGAAATGACGGGGCCCCTGAAGGAGTTTCTCCAGGGCATTTTCGGTCACGAAGGCCTTGTCCTGCACGGCGGCACGCCCGTGGCCAAACGCCGGCAGATGATCGAGCGGTTTCAGAGCGACGAATACACGCCCTTCATGGTCCTTTCCCTCAAGGCGGGCGGCGTCGGACTGAACCTGACCGCTGCCAATCATGTGGTTCACTTCGATCGCTGGTGGAACCCCGCCGTGGAGGATCAGGCGACGGATCGGGCCTTTCGTATCGGGCAACGAAGGAACGTCGTGGTCCACAAGTTCGTCACGAAGGGCACCGTGGAGGAGAAGATCGACGCGATGCTGACGGAGAAGACCGAGCTTTCGCGGCAGATCATCCCGGAGGTCGGCGAGGCGTGGATCACGGAGATGGACGACAAGGAGTTGGTGAGACTGTTTACGCTGTCCCTGTAGAGGAGACGTTATGGCGTACTACGACTATGGTTTTCCGCAATACGTGTCTGTCGCTGAGAAACGGGCGAGGGCACGGCGCAAGCTCGAACAACTGAGAAAGAAGCACCCGGACATTCGCCCGGTTGTCGTCGAGGGCAACGTGTTGGCCCTCACATGGTGGGGCAAGGCGTGGAACAGCAATCTCGCCAAGTACGCCGACTATGAGAACCGGATTGGACGCGGGCGCAGCTACGTGCGGCATGGAGCTGTCCTGGACCTGCAGATCCGGCCTGGCAAGGTCGACGCTTTGGTGCAAGGCAGCCAGGGAGACCCGTACGCGATCACGATCAAGATCAAGCCGGTCAGCGAGTCGGTTTGGAAACGGGTCAGAGCGGCTTGCGAAGGCCAGCTTGCATCGTTGCAGGAGTTGTTGGCGGGACGGTTCCCCAAGAGCCTGGCCGAATTGTTCACGGCCAAAGGCAGCGGCCTGTTTCCTTCGCCGCAGGAGATCGAGTTCAAGTGCAGTTGTCCCGACTGGGCCTACATGTGCAAGCACGTTGCCGCGGTCCTCTATGGCATCGGGACGCGACTGGACGAGGATCCGAGCCTGTTCTTCGTTCTACGCAAGGTGAAGATGGACGACCTCATCACACAGGCGGTTCGCGACAAGTCCGAGAGACTGCTGAAACAGGCGAAGAAGAAGACCGCTCGTGTGATCGACGACGCCGACCTCGGAGAAGTGTTCGGCATCGAGATGGAGACCGCGATCGTCAGACCCGCAGCCGCCGGGACCAAGACTGGACGCAGGGCTCGCGTGAAGAAGGCCGGGAAGAAGCGAACCGCAACGAGCCCCGGAAGGAACGTCAAAAAGACCATGCGTGGCGGCAACGCCTCATGAGGACGAGCGCATCGATCGGGGGTGAGCTAATGGAACGCAAGGATGTCGTACGCGACGTACTGGACGCCGCCGAGCAGTTCATCGGCCGCAAGCTCTGGAAACGGTTCACGAATTTCGATTTCTTCGGAGTGCGTGCGGCCGGCCAGGATGAGTTGATCTTGGCCGGCGTTCTCGGCGACGCGGGCGAGCAATTCGGCCTGTCGCTGTTTCGAGGGCCCCGGGCGGCTCGGTGACCGTGCACGATCAGTTGATGTCGGAGAACATCCAGGACAACATCCTCTTTGCGGCACGGGTATTCCCGGCGGGCAACTTCCACTTCATCGTGCTGGCGGGTCCGCCGCTGGGTACGGAGATGGGACCGTCGCCGATTCGGGTTCCCCGCGAAGCGATGCTGCGAGAATTGGGCCTGGTCATGGAGAGCCCGGCGCCGCCGCAGATCGATCCCCATCTGCCCGATGCCCCCATGCCGATAGAAGATGCTCCTGCGAAGCCCGGAGTGCCGTGCGACGCGCCTTGCCCGTGCGGCAGCGGCAGAAAGTACAAGAAGGGCTGCGGCCGGGAATCCTGAGGGCGATCCTCCGGACAAGTTGTCCGGAGGACTGATAGCCGGTCGCTTGCTGTGCTTGTCAGGACGCGAGCTGTCGGCCGCGTCCGATTCGGTGGCCGATCAGGCCGTAGAAGGCGACGTAGCCGTAGGCCACCAACGGCACGAGGTACGAGATCTGCAACCCGTGGCCGTCGGCAATGCGTCCCTGCAAAGGCGGCAGAATTGCGCCGCCGATAATGGCCATGACCAGCAACGAGGAGACCTGGCTCTTGTAGACGCCGGTGCCTTCGAGGGCGAGCGAGAACGTGTTCGACCAGCCGATCGAAGTGAACAGGCCCACCGCCACGACGCACCACATCGCCACCTTGCCCCCCACGAGGATCGCGGTCAGCAGCAGCGCCACGACGGTCAGCGAGAAGATGACCAGTGTCCTGGCGGCGTGCGAGCGGCCGACCTGGAAAAGCAGCCAGCACAGGCCGACGAACGGCAGGTACACCTTGAAAACCGCCCAGTTCTTCACGAATTCATCGTGCCACAGGGTCCACACCGAGGCGTCCGCCGATCCTTGCAGCGCGTTGAGCGGCGCGCTCTTGGCCACCCACAAGAACAGCCACGCCAGGAGGGGAATGATCACGAGCAGCAGTTGTTTCCTCGCGGCCCGCATCTCGCTGAGCATCACGGCGGCCATGAACCGCCCGATCATCAGGCCGCCCCAATAGATGGCGACGTATTTGCTGGCGTCCACTTCCGCCAGGCCCGCCACGTCTTTCTGGCCGAGGAAGTTGATGATGGAGCTGCCGACCGTCACCTCGCCGCCGACATACATGAAAATCCCGATGACGCCCAGGACCACGTGGGGGTACTTCAGCGCGCCGGCGCCGGGCTCGATCTTGCCTTCGCCGACGTGCGGCAGACGGATGAACCAGAACACCCCCCCCAGCGCGAGAAAGATGACGCAGAACGCCAGGTAGGGCACCTTCACCGATTCCGCGCCGTGAGCGCCTGTGCGGGCGAAATACTGGAAGATCAGGTAGCCGCCGATGAGCGGCCCGATGGTCGTGCCGATGGAATTGAACCCTTGCGCCAGGTTCAACCGGCTCGATGCCGTCTTCTCCGGACCGAGGATCGTGACGTACGGATTGGCCGCGATCTGCAGCATGGCGAAGCCCAGGCCTACGATGAACAGCGCGGCCAGGAACATCGGATAGGAAGTGGCGTTGGCCGCCGGCCAGAACAGCGCGCTGCCCGCCGCGGAGATCACCAGACCCGTCACCACGCCGTTCTTATAGCCCATCTTGGCGATCGGATCGCCCGTCGTCACGGAGATCACGAAATACAGGAGCGAACCGACGCCGTAGGCGCCGAAGAAGGCGAACTGCACCAGCATCGCGCGGAAATAGTTCAGCTCGAAGGCCCCCTTGAACCTCGGGATCAGGATGTCGTTGAAGACCGTCATGAAGCCCCACATAAAGAAAAGCGTGGTCATGATCGCAAACGGTCCGTAGTACGTCCTGCCGGCGGCGGAATCGAGAGGTCTCACTTCGCCCGCGGCCGAGCTCGCCATGTCTGACATATCCTGATCTCCTGGGGGTCGGTCCGGCTGAGGCCGACTCGATGTCTTGTCATTTCTCTCTTCTGCGACGTAGGTTCGTAAAAAGTCCAGACGCCGAGAGAGTGGTTTCAGATGCTGACGCTACACAGTACGGTTTCGGCTCCGACTCGTCAACCTCATCTGTTCGAGACATGGGCTTGAACGTCACGATTATCCCACACAGGTCTGGATATTTTCTTCGTTTCGCATTAGGGTGAAGACGTAGAGTAGAACCGAATGACTGGTATGTGTTGGACGGAAGGAAACCACCTGATGAAGACATCGCTCGCAAGACATCGAACGCTCCTGTTGACCCTGTTGCTTTGCTCGGCTCCCGCCGTACGGGCGGTTGACAATTCCGCGTACGTGGACCCCTCGATCGGCAACGTGGCCAAGCTGCTGGTGCCCACCTATCCGACCTACCACCTGCCCAACCAGATGATCCGCATGATTCCGATCAGCGACAACTATATCGACGACCAGATCACCGCGTTTCCGCTGCAGGTGACCGAGCATCGCAGCAACGGGATCATGCAGATGCGCGTGAGCACGGGCGAAGTCACCGCCGATGCCTGGGGACGTCGCATGACTCGCGACCAGGACCGGGAAGTCCGCCATCCCTGGCAGTACTCCACGTACCTGATCGATGACGACATTACGGTCGGCTTCGTCCCCGGCCGCACGTGCGCGATGTACAAGGTCGAGTTCCCCGCAGGCGTCCGCAAGAACCTCTTGATCCGCGGCGCCGATCGCATGCAGGGAACCGCTCTGGACGGGTCGAGCTTTCGTTTGGAAGAGACCATCCGGTACACTACGCGGGGCGTGGAGCCGGTGACGCGAGTCATGACGGCCTACTGCTACGCCGCGATTACGGACGTCGAGGGCAAACCTGTCAGTGCGGTCGCCTTCGAGCCGGGATCCAATCGCTTCGCGATCTCTCTGGACGCCAACGGCCCGACGACCGTCCTGCTCAAATACGCCATCTCCTACGTCAGCATCGATCAGGCCCGCAAGAACTTCGCCGCCGAGGTCGGTTCGAGGAGCTTCGAAAAAATGGCTCGCCAGGGCAAAGCTGCCTGGGACGAAGCCCTCGGCAAGATCACCGTCAAAGGCGGGACGGACGCCCAGAAGCGGACGTTCTACACCGCCCTGTACCGCACCTATGAGCGCATGGTCAACGTCAACGAGGGCGGCCGCTACTACAGCGGTTACGACGCCAAAGTCCACGAATCCGACAGGCCCTTCTACGTCGACGACTGGGTGTGGGACACGTACCTGGCCGACCATCCGCTCCGCATCCTGAACAATCCCGCTGGCGAAGCGGACATGCTGAACTCCTACACACTGATGTACGAGCAGAGCGGCTGGATGCCCACCTTCCCCGAGGTACACGGCAACCACATGTGCATGAACTGCTTCCATTCCTCCGCCATCTTCCTCGACGCCAGCCGCAAGGGGATCGCCGGCTACGACATCGAGAAGGCCTACGAGGGGATTCGCAAGAACGTCACCGAGGCGACCATGCTGCCCTGGCGCCAGGGTCTGCCCAAGCGCCCCATCGACGATTTCTATCATGAGCACGGCTATATGCCCGCGCTGCGTCCCGGCGAGAAGGAGACCGAGCCCATGGTGGACCGCTGGGAGAAGCGGCAAGCCGTGGCGGTGACGCTGGGAATGAGCTTCGATAGCTGGGTTCTGTCGCAGTTGGCCAAGGAGTTGGGCAAGGCCGACGACCAGGAGCAGTTCGCTCGCACGGCGCTCAACTATCGCAATCTCTGGGACCCCGAGAAGCGGATGTTCATGCCCAAGGACGAGCAGGGACAGTGGATCAAGATCAATCCCAAGCTCGACGGCGGGCCCGGCGGCCGCGACTACTACGACGAGAACAACGGCTGGACGTACGCCTGGCAGGTGCAGCACGACATTAGCGGACTGATCTCGCTGCTCGGCGGCAAGCCGCAGGCCCAGGCCCGTCTCGACCAGCTCTTCCGCGAGTCGCTGGATGAGTCCCCATACGGATTCCAGGCTGTGTTCCCCGATTCCACCAGTATGGCCGGACAGTTCTCCATGGGCAACGAGCCCAGCTTCCACATTCCCTACCTCTACAATTTCTTCGGGG
>JBDKUU010000469.1:0-9564 GCA_039679525.1 Phycisphaerales bacterium
ATGTCGCCCGCGTCGTTCATTCTTTGAAAGATCGTGCACGTGCCCCCGACGAGCTTCTGCACCTGGTCGACGACCGGGGCCGCCGTGCTCATGTCGGCGATCTTGCCCAGCCAGACGTCGCCAACCATCATCCTGGGCAATTCGACCCGCTGCGGCGCGTTCGATTGCTGGTTGACGGCGTCCCAGGTCACGGTCTCGGAAGCGAGCCGGATCTCGCCGGCTTCCTGGAGCGATTCGCGGGCGACGTTCAGGCCGGAGTTGACGTTGGCCTGCAGCATCTGCTGCTGGGCTCTGCACATCCCGTAGATGTTCTGGGCGATGTGATCGAGGTCGGCGTAGGCCAACTGGGTGCTGCCGTCTTCCGCGACGTGGATCATCCGCTTGTTCTGCCGGTAGACCACGGCGGAGATGACCACCAGAGGCACGGCCGTGATCAGGATTCCGGTTGCCAGGAGCTTCGTTTGCAGTTTCACATTCTTCAACATCGCAATGCCCTTTCACCAAAGAAGTGCGATCTCACGACGCTCCGTCACGTGGATCACACCAGCGTAAGTAGATGGACAATGCCCGTGATTACGCGGGCTTTTCGCCCGAATCCGCGACGTTGTGCACGGCGGGATCTTCCGAGGGGTCGCCGGCGAGCCCGGCCAGGCAGGAGCCGCTGAGGACGCGGTCGATGTCCAGGAGGATTTTCACCGAGTCGCCGACCTTGCCCATGCCCAGGATGAAGTCGGTGTTCACGGAGGCGTCGAACTGGGGCGCTTCCTCGATGCTGCCGCCTTCGATGTCCAGGACTTCCTGAACGCGATCGACGACGATGCCGGTATTGGATTTGCGGCCTCCGGAGGCGATCTCGACAACGATGATGCAGGTTTCGTCGGTCACCTCGGCCGTTTCCATTCCGAATTTGGCCCGCAGATCGACGACGGGGATCACCTGACCCCGCAGATTGATCACCCCCTTGACGTAGTGGGGGGTCTGGGGCACCGCGGTCACATCGATGTAGCCGATGATTTCGCGGACCTTGAGAATCTCCAGCCCGTACTCCTCGTGGGCCAGGGCGAAGGTGAGGTACTTGCCTTCTCTGTCCGTCGCGGTTCCGTCGCGGCTCTGTGTCTGTGTTGCGATCTCCGACATAGTCGAGTCTCCTTGACGAACGTGAGTTCGAAGCGGCCAGTTGCTGGCCGCACAGTCCAACACGTCGGGAGTGCGTGCGCCCCGCGGTGTGTCTTGGACGCTGGGGACGCCGTCGCCCGACACGACATACTGCTTCGTGGAAGAAGCGCCGTTGCTCATATCGGCATATTGAAGGTCCCGATTGAAAGTATGAGCCGGATCGTAGGTAGGAGTCACTACTAAATTACGCGCCGGCCCGGGAAAATGCCTCGAATGGATGAGCCGATCGGAAGGGCGCCTCGGGGACCGGCCCGGGAGGGCTTTCGGGGCCGCCGCCGGGCCGGCGAAAAAGGCGCCGGCGTCGAATTCGTCCGTCCGATAAACGAGGCGAGTCTCTTGACAAGCGCGGGCGCTTGTCTTATCCTGGAATTTTTGTCCGTATGTGCGGTTGTTGAGAGATTCTCTGATGAACAGCGTGTATGACTTCCGGGTGATGCGGGTGCTGAGGCGGCGATTGAGTCTGACGCTTCACGAGGTCGCCCGGCGATCCGGCCTGACCTATCCGACGGTCGAGGCGGTGGAGACGAACAAGACGCAGCCGTCCCTCAAGACCCTGGACGCCCTGGCCGGCGCCCTGGACATCTCCGCCAGCGACCTCGTCCGGCTTGCGGAGCGGCGGCTGGTCCAGCGGCGGAAGGCGGAGTTCACGCGGGAGGCGGTTGCCGGGAGACACGACATCGGCATCGAAAACTGCCGCATCGCGCATTTCGACAAAGGCAAGGTGATCCGTGTCACGGCGGCCGCCGGCGAGACGGTGCACGTCATGGGGCTGCACGAGAACATCCACGAGTTCTGTTACGTGCTCAGCGGGAAGGTGGACCTCCGCGTGGAGGACAAGACGCACCACCTGGGCCCCGACGACACGATCCTTTTCGACGGACTGCTGGATCATTCCTACATCCAGCGCGAAGCGGGGGAGTACCTGACGGTCCATATCCCCAAGGACATTCGCGTGATCGAACGTCTGCTGGACATCCAGGCGGAGCCCTCGGCAGAGATCTGAGCGGGGCCGCAGAAGCATTGTGACAGAGCGGAAATCCGGTGAAGCACGCGGTGCGAGCGGGAAAGCGAGGGGACGCTCTTGGCGCGTTCAGGCTTCTCCGTCGCCAGCCTGGTGGAGGCCCCATCGGTCAATGCGACCAGTTGCCGGACGATCTGATTCATCGATTCGGCCTGGGCGTTCAGTTCTTCGGCCGCGCCGTCGCTCTCCTCGGCGTTTATCGCGTTCTGCTGAGTGACTTTGTCCCTCTGGGCGATGGCCGTGTTGAGTTGGTCGATGCCCCGGGCCTGTTCCCCGCTGGCGGCCTCCTGCTCGAAGGGAATCTTGATCTGCTCGCCAGGGACGGTCTTTGCCTGGTTGGGATCGCCCTGGCTCTTCCGCCATGCGTCGTGGAACTTCCTGGTCGAGACCATGAACATCTCGACGGAGCGATCGATCCGCTCGGCGGCCCGGGTCCGGGCGTCCACATGGGCCTGCCCGACGGCACGGCGGCCCGTGAAGAAGCTGTAACCCAGAGACACGATGTAACCCAGCACAATGAGAAGCACCGCCAGTTTCGTCCGCAACGTCATGCTGCCAACTCCCAAATTGCATTTCCCGATCGACGGACCGCCTCGCGTTGATGGCGAATCCCGTGACGGACTCTCCGGGGGCGATCCTGATGGACAGAAGGCGACAGAATCACAGGGCCCCCGGGCTGCCTTTCGAGTGTCGTTCGACCGGAGGGTGCGGCGGGATTACCTGGCGGGTCGTCGGTCCAGGTCGCAGCCGTGTCTATTGGAATTGACACATGCGTGCGAAATCTGGGAGACGTGCGGGGGGAATGTGCCAGGAAAGGGAGGCGTTTGACGCGGGCGATCGTGACGCGAGAGCTGATGGAAGTGGACGGCAGGCCGGATAACCGGCTGGAGGGGAATTCCGGGCCGGCCGGAGGAAGGCGGCCGGCGGCGATCCCAGGCGGACCGTCGGGTCCGCCTGGGATCGCTCCACCGACCGATTGGACTTACGCGTTGAACTGATTCATCTCTTCATCCCCGGACAGCGGGATGCTCTTCTCGCGACTCGTCGCCTTGGTGGCGTGGGCCTTGGGCTCTTTCTTGGCCGGCTTCTTGCCGTCTGCGATGGCATGGAAGACACGGTCCGAATGGGCCAGTTCCTTGTGCTTCACCGGCGGATGGTTCGGATTCGCGGCGTTCGGCCTTGCGGCTCCGCCGACCAGCGACACGAGTTCGCCGACGATGTCGTTCATCGACCCTGCCTGGGCGGTCAACTCCTCGGAGGCGCTGGCGCTCTCCTCGGCATTGGCGGCGTTCTGCTGGGTGACCTTGTCCATCTGGGCGATGGCGGTGTTGACCTGGTCGATGCCCTGGGCCTGCTCCTGGCAGGCCGCGGCGATCTCGCTGACCAGATCGGTCGTCTTGCCGACGCTCTGGACGATCTCGCTGAGGACCTTGCTGACCTCGGTGGCGATGTCCACGCCGTTCTTGGAGTTCTTGACCGACTCCTCGATCATGTTCGACGTGTCCTTGGCGGCTTCGGCCGACCGCATGGCCAGGTTGCGGACCTCTTCGGCCACGACGGCAAAGCCCTTGCCGGCCTCGCCCGCTCTTGCGGCCTCGACGGCGGCGTTGAGGGCCAGCAGGTTGGTCTGGAACGCGATCTCATCGATCACCTTGATGATCTTGGAGGTCTCGTCCGAGCTCTTCTGGATGTCCTGAATCGCGGTGTTCATGCGGCTCATGGATTCGGTGCCGGTGTCGGCGGCCTTGCGGGCCTCGCTGGCCAGCGTGTTGGCCTGCTGCGCGTTGTCGGCGTTCTGCTTGGTCATCGACGCCATCTCTTCGAGGCTGGACGACGTTTCCTGCAGACCGGCAGCCTGTTCGGTGGCGCCTTCCGCGAGGGATTGCGACGCGGCGGAGACCTGGCTGGAGGCGGCGGCCACCTGCTCGGAGCCGGCGGTCAGGGCCTCGATGATCCGCTTGATGGGCTTGATGATGCTCAGGGTGATCAGCACGGCCAGGACGACGCCCAACACGATGCCCGAGATCGCCATGGAGATCATGAGGGTGTTCGTCTGGGCGACGGTGCTCTCCATCTTGGCCTTCAACGAAGTCTGGAGGCGGCCGATCGTGTCCAGGATCCCCTTGGCCGCCGTGGCCATCTCGGCCAGAGCCGTCTCACGCGCCGTCATGCCGTTATGGTACTGGCGGCCATTCTGCTCGTAGGTGGCCAGATAGCTCGCGATGTCCTTGGCGACGGTCTCAACCTTGGCGTCGCCCTTGACCAGAACGGCCCAGGCGTCCAGGTTCGCTTTGACCTTGGCGAGTTGCTTTTCATAGTTGGCGTACTGCGCTTCGGTGTTGGTGGCCAGCAGGAATACCGCGTTGACGCGCAGAAGGAGGAACTCCTGGAAGACCTGTTCGTCGAGCTGGGTCCCGATCTTGGTCCACTTGGCGATCTCGTCGGCGTTCTTGGCGTCTTCGGCCGCCTTGCGGGCGGGCTCGATGACATCGGTGATGACCAAGGACACCGCCTTGGTCACGTCCCCGCCGACCTTGGTCCAGTTCAGGAAGGCCTCATCTCTCAACTTGCGGGCGTCCTTCTGGTGCTCGAACGAGGTGAGGTAGGGAGGCATCTTGGTTCGGGCCTCGGCCGCGATGGCCTTGTCGGCGGTGCTCAGGCCGTTGGTGTTCTCAAGGTCCTGGAGTTTCGTCAGCAACGACGTGTACGCGTCCTGCCATTTCTCTGCCGCATTCTTCTCTTCTCCGGCGGCCTTCTCGAACCCCTGGATCGTGAAGTCTTTGCGGAGAGAGGCGCACTGGTTCAGTTCCGTCACGCACTCAGTCCCCGCCTTGTTCAGGTCGGCGTTCAACGCCACATTGGTCAAGCCTCTCCACCCGACGATTCCCAGGATGCCCGAGATCACCACGAGGACGCCAAACCCAATCCCCATTTTCGTCGCGAGTTTCATCTTCTTAAACATCTTTCGATCTCCTAGTATCAGCCCTTTGAGTTCTTCCGACTACTACGACCCCGACCCCTGGTTAGAGAATGTGCCTCCGGATGCTCCGTCTGATCGTCCGTGGTGTGATGTTTTTCACAAATGACCGCTCCGCCGGCAGCCTGCCTGGCGAAACGCCGGATCTGCGGCCTGTCCGTCCGAGGAGACCGCCGCTTCCGGGGAGTGTTCAGACGATGCTTACGACACCGCGTCGCTGAGGGACGCCAGATCGGTTCCACCCAGGACGCGATCGATGTCCAGGAGGATCTTCACGGAGTCGCCGATCTTGCCCATACCCAGGATGCATTCGGTGTCAACGCCGGCGCCGAAGTCCGGGGAGTCTTCGATATTCTCCTCCAGAACATCCAGAACGTCGCGGACGCGATCCACGACGATGCCGGTGTTGCATTTGCCGCTGCCCTGCGTGGTTTCCACCACGATGATGCAGGTCTCCGACGTCGTCTCGGCCGTGTTCATGGAGAACTTGGACCGCAGATCGACCACCGGAATAACCTGACCGCGCAGATTGATCACCCCTTTGACGTAGGCGGGTGTCTGCGGGACGGCGGTGATGGGCATGTAGCCGATGATTTCTCGGACCTTGAGGATTTCGAGGCCGAACTCCTCCGAGCCTAGGGCAAAGGTGAGGTACTTGCCCGCGGCTGCGCGCGTTCTTTCCACAGTGTGCATGTTTCCCCTTTCACCATTACTTCGACAGCACTGTCCACGATGGACAGGCCCCGCGTGGTGCGGAGCATGCGGTCACCCAACCGCTGTAGCGTGTTTCGACCCCCATTGCGAGATGCCTCGTCCATGGCCCGACGGGACTGACCGCCGGGAGCACTCTCGACCCGCGTCTCTCACGCTGCCGTACACGTTGCTGACCTTGCATCGAACCACCCCCAATCCCTACTTCACTATAGACAAGGCAGGGGCAAGCTCGTCCGATAGTGCGAGTGTAAAACAAAATTGAAAAAAGCACGTACTGGCGTGCAAAGAATCGCGTTGCGGCAGCCGATACATAAAAAGGGCTTTACTTCTGGCCTTGAGTAGCGTTTGATAGTGTGAATGTCGCATGGAGTCTCATAACCCGGCCTCCCGGAAGGGGCTTTCCGAAGGGTCGGGCGTCTGATGGGGTTGGCTGGGAAGGAGCGTCGAGTGAACAGCAATTACGATTTTCGGATCATTCGCGTCTTGCGGCGGCGTCTGGGTTTGACGTTGCAGGGCCTGGCCGGACGGGCCGGACTGACCTATCCGACCGTGGAGTCCGTGGAGACGAACAAGACGATGCCGTCCCTCAAGACTCTCGACGCCATCGCCGGGGCGCTCCAGATCTCCACGTGCGACCTGCTGGGGCTCTCCGAACGCCGCCTGGTCCAGCGACGCAGGGCCCAGAGTGAAGACCGCAGTCTCGCGACCCGGTCGGATACCGGTTTGGAAAAGTGCAAGGTCGCACGATACGACAAGGGCAAGCTGATTCGCGTCACGGCCGCCGGCGGCGACCACGTTCACGTCATGGGTTTGCACGAGGACATCCACGAATTCTGCTACGTATTGAGCGGCTGCGTGGACCTGCGGATCGAGGACAAGACCTACCGGCTCGGGCCGGACGAGACGATCCTCTTCGATGGGTTGCTGGATCATTCCTACACCCAGGTCGAGGAGGGGGAGTATGTCACGGTTCACATTCCCAAGGACATCCGTATTCTCGAAAAGCTGCTCGAAGGGAAGATCGAAGAGTCGTCGGAATCCGACCGACCCCAGGTCGAACTCGCGTACTGAGCAGGTCCGCAGAAGTCTTTTGACATCTCGACATGCGCCGCGTCTCCAAATCCGAAATCCGAATATCGAAATCCGAAACAAGCACCAAGGACCAAAATCCAAAATTCGAAACGGGCCAAGGCCGTCGTCGGCGTTTGGGTCATTCGTGCTTTGGGTTTTGGATTTGTTTCGGATTTCGAATTTCGTGCTTCGAATTTCGACTCGGGTCCGCTTAGGACGCGGTGTTGTCAAACGCGGCCGGCGGGCCGACCCGTGGTGCAGCCACCCACCTTTTCCATTTGGGCCGGGTCGGCGGGGAACCATTTGCGTTTGAGCCACAGGCTCACGTTCACCAGCCCGATCAGGACGGGCACCTCCACCAGCGGGCCGATGACCGCGGCGAAGGCGGCCCCGTGGTGAATGCCGAACACGCCGACGGCGACTGCGATGGCCAGCTCGAAGTTGTTGCTGGCGGCGGTGAACGAGAGCGTCGCCGACTTGGCGTAGTTGGCCCCGACCTTCCTGCCCATCCAGAAGCTGGCCAGGAACATCACCACGAAATAGATCAGAAGCGGGATCGCGATCAGCACGACGTCGCCCGGCCTGTCGATGATCTTTTGGCCCTGCATCGAGAACATCACCACGATGGTGAACAGCAGCGCGACCAGCGTGATCGGGCCGATCCTCGGAATGAACCGCCCGTGATACCAGTCCTTGCCCTTGGCCTTGACCAGGATGAAGCGGGTAATCATGCCTGCAAAGAAGGGGATGCCCAGGTAGATGAAGACGCTCTGGGCGATCTGGCCGACCGTGATCTTCGACGTGTCGGCCCCCTGAAGACCGAGCCTCGGCGGCAGGACCGTGATGAAGAACCAGGCGTACACGCTGTAGAAGAGCACCTGAAAGATGGAGTTGAAGGCGACCAGGCCCGCGGCGTACTCCGTGTCGCCTCTCGCCAGGTCGTTCCAGACGATGACCATCGCGATGCAGCGGGCCAGGCCGATCATGATCAGGCCGATCATGAACTCCGGCCGGCCTCGAAGGAACAGGACCGCCAGGACGAACATCAGGATGGGGCCGACGATCCAGTTCTGCACGAGGCTCAGGCCCAGGACACGCCAGTTGCGAAAGACGTCGCCCAGTTCTTCGTATCTCACCTTGGCCAGGGGCGGGTACATCATCAGGATCAGGCCGATGGCGATGGGAATACTGGTCTGCGTCCCGGCGGGGCGGAGCGAGCCGATCCAGTTGCCGAAGGCCGGCGCGAAGTACCCCAGAGCCACTCCGAAGGCCATCGCCAGGAAGATCCACAACGTCAGTAAACGATCCAGGAATGAAAGTCGCTTTGCGATTCCTTCGCTCATAAGTACTCCCGTGCTTCTCCCTCCGGTTGTCCGGCTCTCACGAGCAACAGCCCTTGCCGCCGCGCCGGGTGGATTGGCCCGGTGCGGCCGATGTCCGGCCATCGGTTGTTCTTGAGGCCCCGCAGCACGTGCCGGCCGGGGGAACGCCAGCCTCCTCGGCCGATGCACTGCGTCCGAGGAATCGGTTCGCCAACTCCAGCACGGCTTTTGCCGGCGCTTCCCTCACCTTCTGAGCCATCGTCACCGCGCAGGCGACGTCCTCTTTCGAAACGCCCAGCTTTTGCGCCTGTCCATAATGGTACTTGAAGCAGGCTTCGCAGTTCGCCGCGATGGCCGCTCCAATGGCGACCAGTTCCGCGACTGCGGGATTGTACACGTCGCGGCATTTCTCGCTGGATCCGGATGATTTCGCACGGCCTTTGATTGCCTGGACTTCAAGACTCGTCACATAATCTCCCGCTTTGGCGCCCTCGGGCATTCTCTCGATGACTTTGCGGAAGAGCGGATCGTTCCAATCCATCATGGAGTCCACATACCCTGGCTTGGATCTCAACTGAATCTCCTCGAGCCCCACCGCCTCCGCCATGGCGTGGGTTTCATCCACCAGCACGGCTCCCGCGATGCAGCCGATCAGGGACTCGATCATGTCCTTGATCTCTTGAGGCAGGGGCTTGAGCAGGGCCAGATCGGAAATGGCGACCCGTCCGCCGGGCTTGAGCACGCGCGCGATCTCCCGCCAGACCTGTGGCTTGTCCGGCGACAGATTCAGAACGCAGTTCGAGATCACCACATCCACGCCGGCGTCCGCCACCGGCAGATGCTCGATCTCGCCCAGTCGGAACTCGACGTTGTCGAGGCCGGTGTGTTTGCTGTAGGTTGCGATGCCCTGGCGGGCCTTGCTCACCATGTCGGCCGTCATGTCGACGCCGATGATTCGCCCGGTCGGGCCCACCTTCGGACCCGCGATGAATGCGTCGAATCCGCCGCCGCTGCCCAGATCGAGGACCACTTCGCCGGGCTTGAGCACCGCGATGGCCGTCGGGTTGCCGCAGGAGAGGCCCATATTGGCTCCTTCGGGCAGTACCGCCAGCTCGGCTTCGCTGTAGCCCACGCTCTTGGCGACCTGCTCCGCAGCTCCCGAGCCGCAGCACGAGGCGGAACCGCATCCGCACCCTGATCCGCTCTTGGCGATCTTGCCGTACCCCTCGCGGACACTCTCCCGAATCTTTTCCTTGTCCATCCCAGGATCCCCAACCATCATT
>JBDKUU010000470.1:0-13996 GCA_039679525.1 Phycisphaerales bacterium
TAGATGGGCCGGGCGATTCATCGCTCTCGCTCGACGCCGCCGTCGCCTTGGCGGCCACGCGGCGTTGATCGAGGATTTCCTGGACCAGACTGAAGCCCACGGCCAGCAGCGTCGGGCCGATGAAGATGCCGTTGAATCCGAAGGTCGCGATGCCGCCGAGGACGCCGACGAACATCACGATGAACGGCAGCTTCGAGCCCCGGCTGATGATGATCGGCTTGACCACGTTGTCCACGCTGCTGATGGCGAGCAGGCCGTAGGCGGCCATGAAGATGCCCCAGCCGACGTGCCCCTGGGCGAAGAGCCAGATCGACGCGCCGATCCAGATGATCGGCGGGCCCATGGGGACAAAGCTCAGAAAGAAAGTGAGCACAGCCAGAACCACGGGCGACGGTACGCCGGCGATGACGAATCCGATGCCCGCGACGAGGCCCTGGGCCAAGCCGGTTCCGATGACGCCGTACACGACGCTCTGGACCGTCGTCTTGACGATCTCCATGAGACGCTGGCCGTAGTCCCCGGTGATCCGCTGGAAGCCCTCGCGCAGACGTGCGACGAGGCCCGCGCCATCGCGGTACAGGAAGAACGCAAGCAGTACGCTGATGACGAGCTGAAAGACGCCCCGGGCGAAGTCCAGGCTGTGGCCCAACAGCCACAGTCCGGCCGTCTGGATCCGAGGTTTGAGCCAGTCCATGGCCGGCTTGGCGTCGACTCGGAAGTCGAGCCAATAGTCGTTGATTCTTTGGCCGACCAGCGGAATCCGCTCGACCCACGCGGGCGGCTCGGGGATGCCCGCCTCCCGATAGGTGTCGAACTGGGCCAGAGCCGAACGGACGTTGTCTGTGAGCGTCAGTCCGACGACGAGGAACGGGAGGATCAGGATCAGCGACAGCAGGACGGTCATCAGTCCGGCCGTGAGGTTTCGACGGCCTCGCAGCCATCGGAGCAGCAATTCGTGCACCGGCCAAGTCGCGAAGCACAAGATCGCGGCCCAGAGAATGGCCGACACGAACGGCCGCAGCACGAGCCCGCAACCAATGACGATCGCCCCGACGAGGATCAGCCCCGCAATCTGCTCGATTCTCTTCTGATTCTTCACCATTCGTATCGATTGGCTCCCTAGACGCCGCAAGTATACGGGCGTTGCCCGCGCCAGGCAAGGATTCTCCAGTACAGACGCGGCGGATTGCCGTTTCTTCAGGCCAAGCCGCGGCATCCGGCTTGATTTCTCGCTTCAAGTGCCTTATCCTGCGGTTGTTATGGAAGAACGCGCCGTTCACATCAAGAGTTTTGGCTGCCAGATGAACAAGCTGGACACCGCTCTGGTCGCCTCTGCGCTCCAGGACGCCGGCTTTCGGCTGACTGGGAGCGTCAAAGAAGCCGACGCCGTCGTCATCAACACCTGCTCGGTCAGGCAGCACGCGGAGGATCGGGTCCTCTCGAACTTGGGGCACCTTAAGCATCTCAAGCAGCACCGGCCCGGCCTGGTCGTCGCGGTCATCGGCTGCATGGCCCAGCGGCTCGGCGATTCGCTGCTCCAACACGAGGCCGTCGACATCGTCTGCGGTCCGGCCCAGATTCCCCAATTGTCCGAGCTTATCTCGCAGGCGTTGGACCGCCATGAGAAGCGTCTGGCCGTCACCGAGGTGATTCGCCGGCCGGTGGAGGGGGGCGATGGGGCCCTCGACGATTTCGAGACCGCCTACAGCCTCCAGGATCAGCAGATCCCGGGGCAGGCGTTCGTGCGCGTGATGCGAGGCTGCAATTACTTCTGCACGTACTGCGTCGTGCCCTACGTCCGCGGCCCGGAGGCCTGCCGCTCGCCGAGGGCGATTCTCGCACAGGTCAAGAGGCTCGCCGAATCCGGCGTCCGGCAGATCACCTTCCTGGGCCAGACCGTCAACTCGTACAAGTACCCGAATGGGGAGAAGACCTACAGCCTGGCCGACTTGCTCGAGATGGCGACCGACGTGCCCGGCGTCGAGTGGATTCGATTCGTGACGAGCTATCCTTGCGACGAATACTACGAAGACATTCTCCGCGTGATGGCGGATTCGCCGAAGGTGTGCCGGTATTTGCACATGCCCGCCCAGAGCGGGTCGGACCGAATCCTGCGGGCGATGAATCGCCACTACACGGCCGCACACTACCTGGAGATGCTCGACAAGGCCCGGACGATCGTGCCGGACATCGCGATCGCGGGCGATTTCATCGTCGGCTTTCCCGATGAGACCGAGGAGGATTTCCAGGCCACGGTGGAGCTCGTGCGGCGGGCCCGGTATAAGAACTGTTTCGTGTTCAAGTACTCGCCCCGGCCGGGCACGACCGCCGACAAACGTCTCGCCGATACGATCTCGGAAGAAATCAAGCAGCGTCGCAACGTCGAGCTGCTGGCGGTGCAGGAGCAGATCAGCGAGGAGCTGAGCCGGGACTTTCTCGGATGCGACGTCACCGTCCTGGTGGAAGGGCTCAGCAAGAAGGCTCACGTCAATCCGTTGGATGCCCTGGATCGACCCCAGTTGGTGGGGCGGACATCGACCGATCACATCGTCGTGTTCAACGGGCCGCCGGCGCTGGCCGGACGATTTGCGCAAGTCAGAGTTACGAAGACTTCGCCGCTGACTTTGTTTGGGGAGATGGCGGGGGAGTAGGCTGCGATCTGGGCGATAGGACGGATGGGGCCTATGGGACTGATGGGACGCGTCCTTACTGGGTCGCGATCGCTGCCTGGGTCTTGGCGATGAACTCCTTTTGAAGAGGTTCCAGATCGGTTGCCGGCATCGTCAGGGATTGCGCGAAATCGAAAACGGGGACTTCTCGCAAGGGCTGAGGCAGGGCGGATAGCTTCGCAGCATAGTCTTTGAATCGCTCGGCCCAGGGCTTGGGCGTCAGATCGGAACGCACCAGTCCTCCGAACTTGCTCATGTCGGTGGAATCGGGCGTGTCCGCGAAGGGCCAGGAGAGCCAGCCGGCAGACACGCGTCTGGACGCTTCGATCTCCGCGACGATCCAGCGGGCCTGCTGGTCTTCCGTGAGAGAGGGCAGCCCGCGAGGCGCGCCGCCGCCGTACCAGCCGTACTCTTCGAGGACGACCGGCTTTCCGACGTGACAATAGGCCAGGGCGGTCTGGAGATAGGCGAGATTCTTGTCCCACATTTCTTGCGATTCGAACGGCCCGCCCAGGATCGGATAGAAATGCATGCAGACGAAATCCAGCCACTGCGCCTGGCGTCTCGGATTGAAGGCGGCGTACAAGCTCGGGTTTCCCGTTCGCACGAGGGGATAGGACCATTGGATGTAGCCGACGGTGATCAGATGCGTCGGATCGGCCTTGCGGAGGGCTTCGGCTTGGCGGCGGGTCCACTGGTCCGCGAGGTGCTCCCGAAAGAGCTGCCAGTCTCGCAGGCGGGGACTGCCCTGTTCGGCTTTGTCCTCGGGCACGGCGATGCTTGCCCAGTCCTCCTGCTCGCCAAGGTTGTCCGACCACGCGGTCTTCAGGGCCTCCCGACTGTCGTACTTGGCCTGGAGCCATTGGCCCCACGCGGGCCGCCAGTCCTCGACGAACCACGGCAGATGGGGCTCATTGAGCAGGTCCCAGGCGAAGATCGCGGGCTCGCCGCGATACCGCCGGCCGAGGGTCCGCCAGAAGATCTCCAAGGCGCGAAGGGCCTGCTCGCCCGCGAACCGATCGGGCTTCCAGTAGGCCGGGACGCCTTCCCAATGGTCGGGGCCGGTGAGGATCAGGCGGACGCCGGAGCGACGGGCAATGGCGATCATCGCGTCCAGTTTCTTTAGGGCCGCTTCATCGACCGTGTTCACGTCCGGCTGGAACGTGGCCGCGGTGAGAAAGATCCTCGCGCAGTTGACTCCCAGGCCGCTCATGATCTGGAAGTGCCGCGTGACGGCGTTCGGGTCGAACTGCCGCCAGATCTTGGGGGCCCAGCCGGTGTGAGGGTCGTAGTAGTTCGCGCCAAACGGCACATACGGCGTGCCCGATGCCTGCTCCACGAAGCCTCTGCCGTCCGGACCGACGGCGATCAGATTCATCGCGGCATTGTCACATCTTCCGGCAACCGCGAAACACATCAGAAGACCCAGCCCGACTCCAAGCCGCTTCATGATTCCATCTCCCCGACCATTCGACTCGCGATCAATACCCGTGCCACAAATACAGCACCTGCGGCGTCGCCAACTCCGACAGCGTGCTGCGGTCCAGATGAAGGAGGTTTGTCTTATTCTTGCTCTCGGCCCTCAGAAAGTCCATCACGGACAACGGCCGGCGATACTCGATGACCTGCGCCTTGTCGATCCCGGCCCGGGTCTTGACCGTCGCGATGGCGTCGTCGAGGTACCCGGTCTTGTCGACCAGCTCGACAGTCACGGCCTGTTCGCCGACGTAGATGCCGCCGTCAGCCAGTTTCGCGACCTCGTCGCCGGAGAGGACCTTGCGGCGGCCTTCCTTGACCACGCTGACGAACCGCTGATAGGCCGGCTCGAGCAGGCGTTCGTCGATGTAGGCGAGTTCTTCGGCTGTCGGGGTTCGGAACGAACTGGGCCAGTCCTTCTTTTGTCCCTTCGTCAGGAACACCGGCTGGATTCCGAGCTTGTTCTGGAGCAATTCCTGGAAGACGAAATGCGACATGACGACGCCGATCGATCCGGTGATGGCCGTCGGTTCGGCGATGATTTCGTCGCAGGCGACGGAGGCGTAGTAGCCGCCGGAAGCGGCCATCCCCTGCATGAAGGCCACGACCGGCTGGCCCCGCTCGTCGCGGTAGTTGACGATGTCGCGATAGATGCGGTCGCTGGCCGAGATCGTGCCGCCGGGCGAATTGACGCGGACGATCATGCCTTTGATCGTCGGATCTTCCCTCGCGGACTTGAGCTGGCGATAGACCTCGTCGGCCTGCGATTCGTCGATGATGCCTTCGATGTTCACTACCGCGATTCGGCTGCTGTGCGGGCCGTCCCGCAGGACGGTGGCGCCGTATCCGCCGCCGGCGCCGGCGAAGACGAAGATGACGCCGACCAGCAGGAGGAACAACCCGACATTCGCCAGGACGGACAATCCGAAGAAAATGCCCCAGAGGATTCGCCAGCCGCTGACTCGTCGTCGCTGCGGATAAGCCGGGTACGGCGGGTAAGGCGGATTGGCCCGCGGGGGTTCGACGGGAACCGGCTGCGGTCCGGGCGTCCTTTCGTCGGTAGAAAAGCCGGGCTGTGAATAGTCATTTCGCTCTGAATCCATTTTGCGGCTCCTTGAAAAGTCCTGCGTATTATAGAGCCGGTCGGCGGCGCGGTCAATCCGGCTGCAAGACGGGCCTTGTCGCGATCGGCTATGTCAAAGGGAGTATTGAATTGGGTTTGGACATGTGGCACGATAGGGCACGACAATTGGAGAAACGTGCGGAGCGTGCCGTGCACGCCGCGATAGCTGAACGATTTGCAGGAATGGTGTGCATGGCAGACGTTGTGTCTATGATCAAGGAATACCCTGAGTTCTCGCCGCTCGCTCTGGACCAGAGGCCGGAGCTTCACTCGCGTTTTCAGCGTCTGGCGGAGGGCTTGTCGGAGCTGACTTTCGCGGGCATCTACCTGTTCCGTGAGACCCATCAATACCGCGTATCCCGGCTGGACGACGACCTCCACGTGATCGCGGGGCAGGACGCCGAGCCGTTCTTCATGCTGCCGTTCGGCCTGCCGGGCGAAGAGACCCTCGGCTCTCTGTTCGAGCGGCACAAGACGATGAAGGCCGCCACGCCGGCGCAGGCCGAGCAGCTCGCCCGGATGGGGTACCGGGTGTGGGAGGATCGCGACAACTTCGATTATCTCTTCCCTCGGGACAAAATGGCGGATCTCTCCGGTCGCGAGCTCCACTAGAAGAAGAATCTCGTCAATCTGTTCCTTCGCAACAACTCGTGCGTCGCGAAACCCCTGCTGGAGGAATACGTGGCCGACGCGCTGCGGATCCTGGAGCGATGGCTTCAGGGGCAGGACAAGCCGGGCGATTACGCCGCCGCCCGGGAGGCCCTCGAGAACATGGAGTACTTGCAGCTTTGCGGCGGGATCTTCTACGTCAACGACGAACCCACGGCCTTCACTCTCGGCGAGGAGCTGGCCCTGGGCAAGGCGTTCGTCATCCACTTCGAGAAAGCGATCCGCGAGGACCGGTACAAAGGGATCTATCAGTACGTGAACCAGGCGTTCGCCGCGGTGTTGCCGGAGAAGTACGAATTGATCAACCGCGAGCAGGACCTGGGCGATCCGGGTCTTCGCCAGGCGAAGGAGAGCTACAGGCCCTCGGGTTTCGTCATCAAATGTCGCGCGGCCCGCGAGGACTCGCCAAGCGGCGGAGTCCCATCTGTCCTATAGGTCCCATTTGTCTTATTGCTCGACCTCATCGAAGCGATACCCATACATCGACTTGGCGATCTCGCGGGCGGCCTGCACGATCTCCGGGTACGGCGTGTCGCAGATGTCGACGAATCCGATCTGGTAATTCTCGCCGTCGCCCCGGCCGGTCGTGGGCTGGTCCTTGTACTGGAACCAGTGAGTTCCGACGATCGCCGGGTTTCGCAGAGCGCCCTGCACGTACTTCTTGTACTTGTCCGCACGGTCCTGCTGGTTCTCCGCGGCGCGGAGGCCCGTGTGGAACAAGCCGCGATCCAGGGCTCCGAAGTGGAACTCGCCGATGATCAGGGGCATGTCGGTCCCTTGGGGCGACTTGAGGTCTTCGACGCTGTACTCGTACCGGTTGTAGCTGACCACGTCGCAGAACTTCGCGGCGGCCTGGGCGGCCAGGTCGTTCACCCAGGCGAATCGGCAGCCCAAATAGAGTTGATCGGGCGCCACGTGCTTGAGTTCCCTGCGGATCGTGCTGAAGTAGGTCTCGGCGGTCTTTGTGTAGAACGCCTGGAGATCCTCGCGGGCCTTGACTTTGTCCGGCGTCTGGCGACTCTCGAGCATCGCGGGCCAGGATGCGTACGTGGTCCCCCAGGCCTGGTTGAGATTCTCGATGGTCTCGTACTTCGCTTCGAGGTCGTTCACAAAGACGATTTTCGCCGGTTGATCGGCCGGCGAGGCCAGGGCCGCCGCCGCCAGCGACGTATCGTCGCCCCAGGCCAGCTCGTTGTGGACGAAGTACCCGACGCACCAGGGATCCCCGGCGGATTTGCCTTGCTCGGCTTCGAGTCGCGCCCGGAGGTTCTGCTGGAAGCTGGGATCGAAGACGTCATAGAACTTGCCCCAGTAGCCTTCGGAGCCCTCCAGAGTTTTGGCCTCGAAATGGATCGTCGCCACGTATGGCGTGAGTCTCAACAGATACACCCGCTCGTCGGACCAGTTCGCGATCGTGTTGACGCCCCAACTTTCGAGCCGCCGGTGCGTGACGTCGACGAACGCGGTCTCGTACTCCTGGCCGTACTTGCGGAACAGATTGGCCAGGCTGAAATCGTACGTCCTGTAGGGCGTATGCGTGCTGTAGTAGCCGTGGGGGGCCCAGCTCGCCTGCCCGTAGAACTTCGCCAGCGGCGAATCCTGCGCGGGCAGGTCGCGGAAGTAGTTCTCGCGATCCGTGATCGGCGTCGGGTCGGAACTCTGCACGCAGTCGATGCCGTGCGACCAGAACAGCCTGCCCGTCGGGTCCACGAGCCACCATTGGCCCTTGTGCTTCTGGACGCGGAAGAAGCCTGTCGCTTTCAGCCGCGGCCCGTCGATCCATCCGCCGTACTTGTTCCATCCCTGCGGGCGGGCATGGCTCTGGAGGTCTTTCTGCTCGTCCTGATTCTGCAGACGCATGGCGGCGACGGAGTGGGATTTGCCGGGCCATTCCTTGTGGACGTATTGGCCGAACGCGTCGATGAACGGCAGGAACGTGGCGGCGTCCAGGACCTGGATCTGCCCGCCGGCTCGGATGTTGTCGATCTCGATGACGTTGTCCTGGGTCGGGTTGGAGGTGAAGACGATCAGTTGCGTGACGTTGGCGGTGTCGATTTTGCCCGCATGGACGGGATTGCCCCGCATGCCGATCAGCTCCAGCGGCTTGTCGAGCTTCCAGGGGACCGGGAAGATGCGAACGGTCAGCGTCTGCGAGGCTTCGGGATCGAGAGAGATCTGGTCCGTGACGCACAGCTTCGTGCCGTCGGCCCCGGGATTGTCCACGCGGCAGGAGACCGTCAGCCGCTGGCTGCCGCGATTGGTCACGCCCAGCGAGATATACTCATAGGCAGAGAGGTCCCACTTGCCCTTGGGGGCCTTGAGCGTCACGCCGGGCCAGGGCGATTGGTGACCCAATTCGACGCGCAGCGCGCCGGCGGACGTCACCGCCGCCTTGGCGTCGCTCGTCGCAACGGAGCCTGCGTCGAAGCCCGAGCCGAAATCGAAAAGGACCATCGGCTGGACGCCGCTGCCGGCCGATGCCGGACAAGTCGTTGCCAGGGCCATCAGGCCGACGAAACCGAAGACCGTCCAATGACTTCTCATGGATCTACCTCTCTAATGAGTGTTCCCATCACTCCTGAACGTCCACCTTGATTCGATAGGCGAATTCGCCCGGACGGGTCGCGAATCGAATCGGGCCTCGCACCGGTTCGAATTCGACGGATCGAGTCTCCTGTCCCGCCGCGTTCACGGCGACGATCGATCGCACCTTGTCGGGCGTGCCCAGACCCAGCTCCTCCAGGCGCAACGCAATCGAGAACGGCCGAAGCTGCGGCAGGGGCGTGACCACGAGCCCGCCCTCCGCCCGTTCACAGCGGAACGCTCCCTCCGTGATGGCCGGCCCGAAGTCGATCGGAACCCGGCTGGTGTTCCAGCTCGGGGGCTCCTCACCCGCCGGGTCGGCTTTGACCAGACGCAGGCCCCCGGTCCTGTCGGAGAGATTCGAGACGACCAGCGTCCCCAGGACATACCGCATCGTGCCGTCGTCGGCTCCGAGCAGGCTGTAACGCTGCCCGCCGGCCGGGTCCCACATGCCGACGCGGATCTCGTATTCGCCCGGGCCGCACTCGGGCGGGATCTGAATGATTCGATCCTCGCCCAGGCGAACCGCCCCTGTCCATTGGCTCGTGCCGGGCGAAGGCGACAGGTCGCCCTGGAAAGCGATGTTCGCCTGACGATCCGACTGCTCGCTGGTGAAGTGGATGAACACCTGCAAGTCCTTCGGGGCCGGTTCGTAGGTCTGCCAAGTCGTGATGAGTTTGAACCGCCGATCCCCGAGGTACTCGACGCTCTCTGCTTGCGGGCGGATTGCCAACTGGCCCTCCGGCCCGAAACCCCGCGCGCTGAAGTACCATCGGTTCGGACTTCGCGACTGCTCGACGACCAGGCCATTGATTCGTTCGATGCTCGACTCGATCTCGCCGCTGGCTGCATGGTAGCCGTATGGCGGCAGGGTTCTGCCGGCCACCTGCCAGTCAGTTGAGCCGCGATTCACGTGAATCGTCGCGCCCGATTTCCACTCGATGACTTGCCTGTGGATGTCGCCGTCGACGAACCGCACGCTCGTGATCTCGTCGAGAGCGATGCTGCGAATCAGGTCCTGGGCCAGCCAGTACTTTCGCACGGCTCCGCGGCCGAACGCTTGGACGTCGATCATCAGGGCGTGGCCCTCCAGGATCTCGACGCTGAGGTAATCGTCGCTCTCGATGCCGTGCCCCTGGCGGCTTCGTCCGCCCTGGTAGCGGTCGGAGTAGCCGACGCCGTGCAGGCTGAATTTGTCGTGCAGGACCGCGTCGTACCACGGCACGCGCTCCCAGTCCCTGCAGGCCAGCGTGTTGCAGAACGACTTGCTCTCCGGCGAGAGTTGCAGGTGCTGGCAGTCCGCGCCGTCGAGATAGCCGATCAGTTGATCGTCTCCGGCCTCGGAACTCGTCGGGGCGTTGCCGCCGAGCGTGTCGCGAATGTAGGCGAAGGCCTCGCCCCAGCTCTTGCGGGTCTCCAGCATCGAATGGTACTGGCCCGATCGATCGTAGAAATCGATGCAGTTGATCGAGGTGAAGACGTCCAGAAAATAGGCCGTGGGTTTGAGATTAGGCCCGATGAGTCCGAGATTCCGCTGGAGCCAGGGCATGAACCGGTCCGGGCGCCATCGATAGCTCTGGGCGTCGCGGCCCTCGTTGAGCCATGCCTGAATAGGCCGGCCGTCCTCGGTGAAGCAGATGTGATCGTAGCTGTAGCCATTGGCGTCCGGATAGAAGTCGATGTAGTTGTCGTGCAGGCCCCAGGGGATGTCGTGGGCGGCGCAGACCGCCGCGATCTTCTGCATGTCCTCCACCGTCCCGAGCGGAGGCATCGGCGGATACACGTCCGGCAGGCGATAGTCGTAGCCCCATCGCTGCCAGACGTGCAGCGTCAAGAGAGAATCCGTGAGGCCGTAGTCGATCATCTCCTGCATTGTCTTTGCGATGTCCGCATAGCGGCCGCCCCAGATGTCGAAGACGAACCGGCCCGCCTTGCGGGTGAATCCGGACGCGGGCTTCTTGTCGTACAGCGGCCGATACTTCTTTGCGCAGTCGAATGCGCCCGCCGTGCTCGGCACGAGTGTCATCGTCGCGTCCATGTGCGTGTGCAACGCGTACGTGCGGCTGTCGGGACTCACCTCCAGGAAGTCCGGCGGATAGTCGCAGGCGACCAGCAGCGACAGGCCGCTGTCGAAATCGAAGCCGACGTGGCTGGTCGAGAGGTTGTGTCCGCCGAAGTCGGCGCGGAACGCCTGCGGCTCGACGATGCAATAGCCGTGACCATAGTAGACGCGGGGGGCCTTCTGATCGGCCGGGCCGAGTGCGAAGTCCGTGATCCGCTTGGGGCAATCGACCTTGATCCGCAGGCCGCTGCCCTCCGGCCACAGCCTCACGGCCAGATCGAACCGCTCGCCTGCGAGTTCCAGAGGCTGGGTCACTGTCAGGCCGCGGTCATCGACGGCCCAATTCGAATCGCCTGCCAGAGTCACCACCGACGGGCCCGACCGGACCGGATATCCGAGTACGGCGATCCGCAGGCCGTCGAACACGACGCATGCGTTCTGATTTCCGACCGCGATGGCCGCATCGAAGAGCCCGGCGTCGCCTCGGACGATGGCGACCCGATAGCCGCCATCCAGCGGCAGGATCGTGCCGGGGCCCAGGCCGGTCTTCGCGAGAGTTGCGGCGGAGTTCCGTCTCTGCTGCCTGACGGCCTCGGGCGTGGGGGCGGGTTGCTGGCCCGCGATGATGACCGGCTCACCCCAGTAGGACAAGTCGCAGGTTGTGTCGCGCTTCGGGCCGGGGTGACTCTCCAATCGAAGCAGGATCGTCTGGCCCCGATAGGCGGAGAGATCGGCTGTTCCGTCCACCCACACTTTGCTGTCGGTGTGGCGTTCGAAGAGCTTTTGGTCGCCGGCCCAGACGCGGAAGGTCACGCCGTCGCTCTTGGGCTCGGACGCCGTGTTGTCGCGGATGGCGTTGGCGAAGGCCAGCGTCAGCGGGGCGACGTCGGGCAGCTTCACGCGATATTCGGCGAAGACCGTCCCTGCGCCCGATCGATAGGGCGGGTGCATCATGATCGCCTGTTTCGTCTGGCCTCGCGTGATCGACCCGAAATCCAAGACGGCCAGGGACTCCGGGGCGGAGCCCTTCCAGCCCGGCGGCATATACATCAGCGGCTTGTCGAAGAACTGCCAGGTCATTCTATGGGTTCTGAGCGACCACAGGGGCAGATCGCCCGAAGCAGACACGACATTGACCGGCAGGTCCGGCGGCTGCGTCGTGGATGCCACGGACTTTTCGAAACTCGTCTCGAAGATGCGGACCGCGTGCGCCGTCCTCTCTTGCCTGCCGAGACGGAAGGAGGCATACACGTGGACGGGGTACAACGCGGACAGCACGCCCGGAGAGGCCGCAATCCGAAACACAGTTTGCGTCTTGCCGTGAGCGTCGACAGTAACGCGTCGGGTCGCTTCACCGACCGCTTGCCATTCGTCCACGAGATCCCCGACTCGCACATCGACGCCGAGCGGATCCGAGCCGGTGTTCTCCAGAGTCACGACGACGTCGACAGACTGATCGATCCCAGTCACCTTGGCGACATCGCCGATGGAGAGGATCAGCGGCCCTTCGGTGACCGTGTGTCCGTCGAACGCCATCGCGGGACTCGCCGTCCAGAGGGCGATGAGAAGCAGCCCCATAGAGGCCCACGCACGCGTGACTCCCCGGGGGCTCTGCCCCCAGACCCCCGGCATTTTTCGCTTTGAGCCAGCAGCATGGAGTGAAGTGCAGAGCGGGGACACCACGGAAGCGTGTCCGCATGATCGCGTGAGGATCGTCGATGCTGCCATGAGATGGCTCGAATTGCCGACAGGCAATTCCCCCATGCCATTGGCCCAAAGCGCAAAATGCCGGGGTTTCAGGGGCAGAGCCCCTGAGATCGACGAGCGGCTTTCGACTTCGATCCTGTTTCTCATGTGACACATCGGTCCGTCAGTTCGGTTGTCGTTCGAGCAGATACCACATCGTTCCGTATTCCGGTGACATCGTCAGCCTGGCGGTCCCGTTCTCGTACGTGACGGGCACCTGCTGCTTCGGCGCGCCGTCCGGGGCGAGAGCGTGACAGACCCATTTCCCTTCCGGCAGCACGACGGTTCCCCGCACGGCCTCGATCTGCGCCGGGGCCGTGCCCCAGTTGCGGCCAACCGTCCGCCGATCCGGCGAGAACTGCATCCCGACGTTCTCGCATCGCCCGCAGGCCGTCACGAGGAGTCGTTTGCCGCCATTCAGAGGGGTCATCGCCAGAGTGACCAATTCCGGCCCTGTCAATCGAACGTCGCCCTTCGTCGCTTCCTCGAACCGGCTCGCGTGGCCCGCGTAGACCCGGGTTCGCCGGCCGACGACTTGATAGAGCCCTCTGCCGTCCGCATCCACGGTCCACGTGATGTCCGTTGATCTCCCTCCACCCAGGCCCCCTGCGACGCCTTCCTGACTTGCGGAGATCCGGGTTCGCAGCATGTCCTCGTAGCGGATGCCATTCGCTTCCGCAAGGGTATCCAGCATGTTGGTGCCGTGCTTGGCGTAGAAGCGAGCGAGCGACGCCAATTGGCCGGACATCTCTCCCAGCCGCACCGTCTTGACCGTCCGTAACGGTTGCAGGGCTCGATCGCGGAAGATCGACGTGCAGGCCCGCATGAATCCCCACTTGGCGGGGTTCCCGTCGATGTCGAAGAAGCCGGTCATCCTGTCGCAGTTCCGTGGGGTCGCCGAACTGGAGTAGTCGAAGAGCCAGATGCCGTCCCAGTCCTGGGCGGCCGCGAACGAAGCGACCATCGGCACGCATTCCGCCTGGGCATCGAGCGGGGCGGGATGATTGTACTCGCTGAGCGTGAAGGGCTTGCCGGCGAGCCGCTCGGCTGCGATGCGGAACAGCGTCGCCTGCTGCGGATAGTCGGTCATCGGCTTTTGCTCGATCAGCCAGTTGTTCGAGTCCCAGGGGCGGCCGGGGAAGCTCGGATGCTGCCAGTAAGAGTGACTATCGACGTAATCCATGTCGCTCTGGGCGTACTGGCCGAGCGGCCCGAAGACGATCGTTCCCGTGACGAGGGCGTTGCAGCCGAGGTCCTGCCTGATAAACGACCGCATGCCGTCGAAGTAGGCCTTTTCCGTCTCGGCCAGGAAGATCAGCCGGTCCAGGAGGCGAGGCGTGCTCTCGTTGTCGCGGAACAGCGTGACATTGCTCTTGCTCGGGGATTCGCCTTCGGCCAGGCCCACCTGCCCGCCGGGACGCAATTCGACGCGGCCGATATAGAACGGTGTCGAGTCACCGCTGAATGCGAAGCTGACCCGTGCGTTGAAGTCGCCAGCGGTGGCAACGAAACCGAATGAGAAAGTTCGCCGTTCGGTGCTCAGATCTACATTCCGCGAGAGCCCAAGATTGCCCCAGGGGTCGTGCGCCTGGCTCACGGTGCAGCCGATCCGTCTTGCGGCTCGCGCGCCTGCCTCGAATGAAAGCGTGTAGTACCGGCCTTCGGTCA
>JBDKUU010000471.1:0-5686 GCA_039679525.1 Phycisphaerales bacterium
CCCCGAGAACGATGCCTCGGCCGGTCCTTCCCCCGGCGATGCGGGGCGGCGCTTCGAAGCTGGCCGACGATGAGCGGGCCGCCGTCAGCGAACTGCTGGACAAGGTCAAGAGGATGAATGCCGCCGGCACAGACGCCAACGTCGCCACTGCGGCCGAAAGACGCGCCCTCACCGAGAAATTGGTCTCCGAACTGAGGTCTTCCCGCGTCAGTCCGCAGGAGACTCGCAAGCTCGAGAACATGGGCGACCAGGCTGCCCAGGACAACGAGCGAGCGAAAGAAGATCAGAAACGCGAGCTCATGAAGCGGCTCAATCCCACGCGTCCTGCCCAGGATTGACCGGGTCATTCCGACGCTGTTGTCTCATGCTTGCCAAGGCTCGGCCAAGCCGGTTCCTCACTGCTCCCACATTATCAGACGCGACGACTCTCCAATGATTGCAGCCGCCACAGGCCTCACAGGCTGTGCGTCCACCCTCGACCGGCCGTCCCAGGTCGCTGCCAACACTGGCGACGACGTTTTTTCTGGGCAACGCGGGAACTTTCAGTGTTTTCCCCTGTCTGACTAAGTAGATGATGCCGGAGAGCCGGTTCATCGGGAGGACGGTGCATCCGTTCCCCCGGCGGCCGTGCCGGCGTCATCGCCTAGAAGTACTGGATTTTCGACTGTGGTCGAAGCAATGGAGCAGGGTGACTTGGATACGAGGTACGACGAAATGATGGAATGGCATGTCCTCCCAAAGGAACGGCGTCAATCGTTCGCTGCTATCGTCCTTTGTGTACTGCTGATGTGCGGCGGGTCGCTGTGGGCCCAGCAGGGGGCTGACGCGTCGGGCGCGACCCGTCACGCGGTTTTCTCTTTGCAGCAGATCACGCCGGAACAGGGCCGGGACTTTCTGGCCCGGCTCAACATCGGAACCGTATCCAAGATGCCCGGGGTCGATTCGCTGCTGGTCACCGGCGACGAGGTCGAACTGCAAAAGGCCTCGGCCGTACTGGGACTCGTGGATTCCCGCACCGAATTCGACGTCCGCGTGCTCGGGCCGGCGCTGCCGGTGATGCCGACCAACGCTCAGATCGCCGCCGCTGTTGGTGGCGTGAGCATCGGCACGTTCGCGAATCCGCCCAAAGACAAGACCAAGATGAGAGCCATCGTCGACGTCCACAATGGGAACGTCGTGGTGGTTGCCTCGACGATGCAGTTGCAGGACATTCGATATGCCGTGGAACTCGGCCCCAACGTCTTGAGGGAGCGAAGCGGCATGGCCAATCCGGCGAGCGTCCCGAGCGTTTCGATCACGCAGGCGACCGCCATGCTGGAAGCGTCCCTGGACGGACAGGTGGGGGACGTGAACGGCGTGGTGGCTTCCAAGGCTGCCGCCGGCCAGTCCCGGCAGTTGATGCTGCCCAACGAGATGCAGGAAATGCGGCGACGAGCCGCCGAGCTCAGGGCGCAGCGTCAGGCCGCGATGAAGACGAGCACGGCTCCCGCAGCGTCCTCGGCCATGTCCGAGGGTTCGCCCGTTGCGCCGGCCGCCCCGATTCCGCAGTCCGACGTCAACAACGTCGAAACGCCTGTGTCCACCGGACTTCAGCATGCCGGCGCGGTGCCGGATCAGAATGCCCCGGCCGAGAGCCTTCCGGAGGCGGTAGCCGCGAAGCCCGCTGCCGGCGACACCGGCCTTCAGCCCGGACAGACCGTTCCCGTCGATTCCGACCGGATTACGGCCCCGAAGATCGAGCCCAAGTCCATCACGGACATGAACCCGGCTCCGGTCGTCGCGCAGACGACCACGCTGCCGCTGACCCCGTCGTCGCCCTACGAGCCTGCGTCGATTCCTGACGGCGATACACTCATCAATCTGGGCCTGCCGGACAGGCTGCCCGTGATCGATCTGTTGGACCTCGTGGGCAAGCACCTCAATCTCAGCTACCTCTACGATCCTCAGAAGGTGACCGGCGAGGTGACCCTGAAGCTCAACGGTACGCTCAAGGGCCAGGTCAGGAAGAAGGACCTGTATCCGCTGCTCGAGGCGGCGTTGCAGGACAAGGACCTGGTCATGACCCGTCACAAGGGCAACATCATCCGCGTCATGCCGAAGGCGGACGCCCAGAGGCTCGATCCTGAGTTGATGGTGGAAGGGTGCGATCCGGTGCAGGCCGGAAACGCCATCGTGCAAAAAGTGTTCTCGCTCAAGCACATCGAGTGCGCCAGCGCCGACAACCTGCTCCAGGGCATGGGCCTGGCGGTCGGAGTCGTCCCGATGGCCGAGAGCCGCAAGATGATCGTGACCGCCTATGCCCATCGCATGGGCCGGATCGAGCAATTGCTGGACCTGGTGGATCAGCCCGGGGCGCCGAGGAAGTTCAGGTACCGCCAGCTTCGATACACGATGGCCAAGACCCTGGCCGAGAAGGTCAAGGCGCTGGCCGAACAGCTTGAGAACGTGTCGGTGACGATCGGCTCGCCGGACACGACGCCAGAGAACCCGGTCAAGATGCCGGGCGAATCGGACGTCGCGTACCGCACCCGGTTGGCCACCATCCGGCAGCAGCAGGCCTCGTTGCGTGCCCAGCAGTTGGCCGCCAGGGGACAGGCGCCCCAGGAGCCCAAGCCCGGCGTGTATCTGGACGCCGATGAGCGGACCAACCGAATTCTCATGATCGGCCAGGACGAGCAGTTGACCACGGTCGAAGAGCTGGTCGACGCCCTGGACATCGTCCAGCAGGAACTGCGAGCCCTGCGGCTCTACCGCATGAAGCACGTGGACGCCGAAGAGGTCGCCCGCAAGCTTCAGGAACTGGGCGTCATTCATCGGATGCCTGAGACGACCGCTTCGCAGCGGACATCGCAGAGAGACGGCCGGATCACCGGTCAGCCCACGGTTGCGGCGGCCCGGACGCCGGGACAGCCCGCGGTCGGAGACACGAGCATCACGCCGGCCGGCACGGAGCTGACGGAAGAGGGGCTTGTGAGCGAGCCGCAGGTCGTGGTGGTCGAGTCGAACAACTCGCTCCTGGTCAACGGCACTCCCGAGCAGCACGCGAAGATCGCCTCGATCATCGAGTACGTCGACAGCGAAATGGACCTCGAGGAGATCCCGTACAAGATCTACCCGCTGGAGAACTCCTCGCCGGCCCATCTGTCGGAGATTCTCACGAGCCTGATCGAGGAGTCGACGGAGCAGACGCAGAACAAGGAAGGCAAGATCGAGAAGGTCGTCACCAAGCGGCAGGAAGAAATCGCGATCGTTCCCGATCCGAACACGTACTCGCTCATCGTGTACGCCAGCAAGAAGAATCAGGAATGGATCCAGACTCTGATCAAGCAGCTTGACAAACGCCGGCCGCAGGTGCTGATCGACGTGACGCTCGTCGAGGTCACCAAGAGCGAATCCTTCGACTACGATCTGCAACTGGTCGAGAGCTGGCCGAACCTGGGGGACGCCGCCGCGCTCGGCAGCGCCACCGGCAACGCGATCAAGGCCTTGACGACGCCGAGCGACCTCAACGCGGCCGGCCGCGACCACATCATCGGCGTGGGGTCGAAGAACGGTCAAGGCACCGCCTACTTTGCGGACAAGCACGTCAACGCTCTGCTGACGGCCATGCAGTCGAAGAACTACGGCCGCGTCCTGGCCAAGCCGAAAATTCTGGTCAACGACAACGAGCCCGGCGACATCAAGACCGCGGACATCACCTACGTGAAGAAGACCTCGTCGGTTCCGTTCCAGTCCGCGACAGCAGGGCAGACGAGCACGTCCGTGCAGACGTCCATAGATTACGAGCCCTACGACGCCGGTATCGAGCTGAACATCACCCCGCACATCAGCGAGGGCGACCTGCTCCGCCTGGACATCATGCTCAAGCGGTCGGACTTCCGGCCGACGGACACCGTCGACGCGCCGCCGAACACGACCACCAGCGAGGTGCAGACCGCGGTGACGGTGCCCGACGGCAGCACGATCATCCTCGGCGGCATGGTGAAGTTGAACCAGAACAAGGGCGGCTCCAAGGTCCCGATCCTGGGCGACCTCCCGCTCCTCGGCGGCCTGTTCCGGAGCGTCAGCAACTCCGACAACCAGAGCAAGCTGTACGTGTTCGTCAAGGCCGAGGTCATCCGCCCCGAAGGGGAACTGGCCCAGGGCATGAAGGATCTGACTGAAATATCCGATAGAAACCGAATGGCCTTCGAGAAACACGAGATGGAGTTCCAGAAGTACCAGGATTGGCCGGGCGTGAAACCCAAGCCCGTCGATCCGGCGAAGGTGCTGGACGCACAGTGACGACGACGCCGTGGGAAACGAAGGCCTGAAGGATCTGATAGACGTATGAAGGATTTGCTGGTACAGACCGCGAAAAGAACGGGATTGCTCGACGCCGAGCAACTGGCCCGGTACCTCGACGAGAACAAGGGCCGCGGGCGGGTGGACGACGTCCTGCTCACGTGCCCGTTCTACACCGAGGACGTGGTTCTCAAGCTGTTCGCCGAGGCCCTCCAGTGGCAATATCTGTCGGAGATATCGGACCAGCAGGTGCCGGCGGAGTTCATTCAGAACGTTCCGGCCACGTACGCCCAGCATCATCATCTGATCGGGGTCAAGTCCGAGGACGGCGACGGGGAGCTGACGGTTGTGCTCTCCAAGCCGCTGGACACTCACGCCCTGGACAACGTCTCGAAGATGACGCACCTGCCGGTCAAGCCCGCGGTCTCCACCCGGGCCGTGATCACGGCGGTCATCGACACGGCTTACCAGCAGCGGAGCACGGTGATCGAGGAGGTGGCCGAGGAGCTGGATTCGCAGAATCTCGACCAACTGGTCGACGAGGTCTCGGCCTCCGACGACCTGCTCGACGTGGTGAACCGGCCGCCGGTGATCCGGCTGGTCAACGACATTCTGTTCCGCGCCCTCCAGATGCGGGCCAGCGATATCCACGTGCACCCGTACGAGGCGAAGATCCAGATCCGCTACCGCGTCGACGGCATTCTTTACGATATGCTGAGCCTCAACCGCAACGTGCTGCCTTTGATCATCTCGCGCATCAAGGTCATGGCCGGCATGGACATCGCCGAGCGGCGTATGCCGCAGGACGGACGCTCCAGCGTTCGTCTGGGCCAGCGCGAGGTCGATCTTCGCGTGAGCACCGTGCCGACCAGCTTCGGCGAGCGATGCGTGCTGCGTATTCTCGACAAGAGCTCGGGCGTCTACGGCCTCGACGAACTGGGCCTGTGGCCCGACGATCTCAAGAAGCTCGACTCGCTGCTGAACCGCGCCCACGGCGTGATCTTCGTCACCGGGCCCACCGGCAGCGGCAAGAGCACCAGCCTCTACGCCTATCTGAACCGGATCAACTCCGCGGAGAAGAACGTCATCACGATCGAAGACCCGATCGAGTATCAGCTCGAAGGGATCAGCCAGATCCAGGTGGCCAGCAAGAAGGGCATGACCTTCGCGACCTCCCTGCGGCACGTGCTTCGACAGGACCCGGACGTGATCATGATCGGCGAGGTCCGCGACGTCGAGACGGCCCGCATGGCCATCCAGTCGTCCCTCACCGGCCACCTGGTGTTCAGCACGCTGCACACGAACGACGCGGCCGGCGCGTACGCCCGGTTGTCCGACATGGGTGTCGAGTCGTTTAGGGTGGCCAGTACCCTGGAAGCTGTCATGGCTCAGCGTCTGGTGC
>JBDKUU010000472.1:0-5315 GCA_039679525.1 Phycisphaerales bacterium
TGATGGGCGAGACCGAGTGTGAGGTCAAGATTCCCAAAGACAGCGACTTGATCCAGGATCATAAGATCGCGTTCCGATTCTGCCTGCCGGACGGGCAGGAGAGGACGAAGGTCGTCGACCTCCACGGCCTCAAGCCGAGCAATCCGCTGGCCGAATTCGTCGCGGCTCCGTTCATGCTGGCGGGCGGCGGGGTGCTCCTGGTGGCCGCGGCTAGCGATGACGACGAGGACGAAGATTTCTCGTCGAGCCACCACAAAGAGAAAGACAAGAATACAGGGGACAGACTCGTCGCAGGATTGGCGGGCGTCGGCGTCATGGGAATCGGGGCGGGCCTCTATTATCTTTGCGGCGGCAAGACCGGCGGCATGGACGTCCACGAAGTCCACATGGACTTCAACGAGCCGGCGGGCGAGCAGGAATCACAGACGTCGTCCGCACCGAGCAGCGAGCAGGCCGATAGTCAATGAAGTCATAGGATGGAGAGAGTACTATGGACTATACGAGTGTTATTGATGGTCTGCTTTCGCAGCACGATCTGAACAGTGAATCAGGACGAAGGGCCGCATACGAACGGTGCAAGAAGTACGCTGACGAGCACATCCGCGCCAGAGTCGAATATAACGCCTTCATGGAGGCCGTAGCGGCGAGGCTCAATCTGCCGCCCGTTCGCAAGAGCAGTCTCGACGAGGACGATGGGGAGCCGCCGGAGAACGCGAAGATCCACCTGACGTACACTCCCCGAGTCGGCCCGGAACTGACGGCGAACGCCGAGGGGCTGCGGTATCTGGCCTCGATGCTTGCCGAGTTGGCGAAACAAGCCGTCGAACATGACCATCTCCATCTCTATGCGGATGAGCCGCCCATGGTCGGCCAGACCTTTCCTTTGACGATCTATCACGAGCCTGACGCCTGGTTTGCCCGGCTGGAGTCGAAGAGCGGCAAGGCCCCGGAGGACGAAAGAAAGCAGGCGAAGCCCATCGCCAAACGGGATCTTCAACCATCCGCGGTCGCGGCCCTGTGCGTACTGAACGAGACTCCCCCGGGAATGCAGCTTGCGAAGCACAAGTTGTACCGTGTGCTTTCTGTGGAAGCCTACGATGGTCGGAAGGTATGGGAGAAGCGTATTCGCGAAAGCCGGGAGCGATTCATTCTTGTCGCCGTGGCGGTGAACGACAGTGTTGTAGAGACGTTCGGTTTTGATCTCGACGATCCGGAGGTGCTCTTCTTCACGCGCGAGGATGTCGCTCGTCTATCTTCTGACGCATCGTGATCCTTCGCGATCCGGAGAAGCGTCCGCGGAAGGTCTTGACGATCTGGCCCACGATCAGGGGGACGAGACTCATCGCGAGGATGGTGGCCCAGCCTGCGAGGCCGGGGCCTCGCAGGTCCAGGACCGTCGAGATGCCCGGCAGGTAGACCGCCCCAAGCAATAGGAGCGAGCAGACCGCCAGGGCCGCCCAGACGTAGGGATTCGCCGTGATCTCGTTTCGAATCGGGCCGCTGCCGCGGTCCCTCATGTTGAAGATGTGCCAGAGTTGGGCGAAGGCCAGAGTCAGGAAGGAGATGGTGACGGTCTCGATCGGATCGACCTTCAGCACGGCCAGGGCGATCCAGAAGCTGCCCAGCACGGACGCTGTGATGAGCCCGCCATAGCCGAAGAGGCTCCACCAGCGGCCCCTCGTCAGGATCGGCTCTTTGGGATTTCGCGGCGGCTGGTCCATGATCCCCCGGCCGCCCCGGCCCACACCCAGGGCCAGGGCCGGCAGCGAATCCGTGACGATGTTCAGGAACAGGATCTGCAAGGGCAGCAGCGGCAACGGCCAGTTCAACAGCGACGCGACGAAGACCGTGAGGATCTCGCTGGTGTTGGCCGAGAGCAGGTAGAAGACGAATTTGCGGATGTTGCCAAAGATGACCCGGCCCTCCTCGACCGCCACGACGATCGAGGAGAACGCGTCGTCCTTGAGGATCATGTCGGCGGCCTCGCGGGCGACCTGACTGCCGCGGATGCCCATGGCGATCCCGATGTCGGCCTTCTTGAGGGCGGGGGCGTCGTTGACCCCGTCGCCCGTCATGGCGACGACCTGGCCCGCCTGCTTGTAGAAATCGATCAGGTGCAGTTTCTGCTCGGGGCTGACGCGCGCGAACACGTGGGCCTCCGCAAATTGTCGCCGGTCGTCCTTAGACAACTCCTGTACCGGTTTGACGCGACTGCCCTCGATGGTCTGGTGATCGTCGGCTCCGATCATGCCGACCTGTCTCGCGATGCTGCTCGCGGTGGCGGCGTGGTCGCCCGTGATCATGACGACCTTCATCCCCGCGCCGCGGCACCGTCCAATGGCTTCCGCGACGCCGGCTCGCGGCGGGTCCACCATGCCCACCAGGCCGAGCAGGGTCAGGTCCTCGTACGGCCGGGCATTCAGCGAGTCGGCGTTCTTCATGGCTACGGCCAGCACTCGCAAGCCCTGCTCAGCCATGCGGAGGTTCCGTTCGTTCCACTGCCTCCACGCGCCTTCGCTCATCCGCCGGGGACCTTCGCCGCTCTGCACGCGGGTGCTCGCGTCGAGAACCCGCTCCGGGGCTCCCTTGACCATGACGAGGGTGCGGTCCTCCGTCTCATGAAAAGTCGCCATCATCTTCACAGATGAATCGAACGGCTCCTGTCGCCGCTGGGGATAGTTCTCGATGAGGTTGTGCCGATCCAGGCCGGCCTTGACGGCGACCTCCAGCAGGGCGATCTCCAGCGGATCGCCGACGGCCTGGCTCTCCGGCCCGTCGCCAAGCGACGCGTTGTTGCAGAGAGTCCCGGCTTCGAGCAGCAGGACGAGAGCCTCGTGATCCTCGGGGACGAAGGGAGCGTCGTCCTGAAAGAAGTACCCGCCATCCCGGGGCTCGCCGCCGACGGCGACGTCTCCCTCGTCCAGGGCGATTCGCGTGACCGTCATTTTGTTCTCGGTCAGGGTGCCCGTTTTGTCCGTGCAGATGACGGTGGTGCTACCGAGCGTTTCGACTGCGGCCAGGTGGTTGACCAGGGCGTTGCGCCGGGCCATGCGGAGCATCCCGCGGGCCATGGCGATCGTCGCGACGATGGGCAGGCCTTCGGGGATGGCGGCCACCGCCAGGGCGACCGCAGTCTCGATCATCAGAAGAACCTCGCGGCCCCGCGCGATGCCGACGCCGGCGACGACGACCAGGATCGCCAGCGTCAGCCACAGCAGCATCCGGCCGAGCGATTCGAGCCGCTTCTCCAGGGGCGTCGTTTCATCGGCGGCCTCCTCGACCAGCGACGAGATCCGGCCGATCTCCGTGGCCATCCCGATTGCGGTGACAACCCCTTTGCAGGATCCGGCCGTCAGAGCGGCGCCCTTGAAGAGCATGTTCGTGCGCTCGGACAGGGGGGCGTCGGCCGCGATCGCCTCGACCTGCTTGTCCACCGGGACGGATTCCCCCGTCAGAGCCGACTCGTTGACCCGGGCCCTCGACGCCTCGATCAGCCTCAGATCCGCGCCGGCGATGTCGCCGCCCTCCAGGATGACGATGTCGCCAGGCGCCAACTGCTCGGCGGGGATCTCCCGGACGTTCCCGTCTCGCAGAACCCTGGCGGTAATGCGTTCCATCTGTCGGAGGGCTTCCATCGAGCGGACGGCGCGGGTCTCCATGAAGAAACCGATGACCGTGTTAATCATGATCGCCACGAGGATCGCCAGTCCGTCGGCGATTTCGCCGAACCCGAACGACACCGCCGCGGCGAGGATCAGGATCAGCACGATGGCGTTCTTGAACTGGTCGATGAGGATCCGGGCGGCGCTGCGGGGCGGGGCCTGTCGGATGCGGTTGCGGCCATAACGGGATCGACGTCGGGCGATTTCACGGCTTTCCAGGCCGTGGTCCGAGGAAACCCCCAGACCCTGCAATACCTTTTCGGGAGACTGGGCCCAAGGCGTCGGCATGTCCGAAGCCGGATTCTCGCGTCCGATCGATTTCTCCGCCGCAGGTCTTTCCTGCTCCATGGATTGTGATCCCCAATAGGGGCGTGATTGTACCGATTGCGGGGGCGAACGCAATTCGCCAATTCCTGCCTCCTCTGCGGTGATTTTATGATTGCATGGTGGTTGCCAATCGCAGGGATTGTGCTATGATAATCTTTTGGGCTGGCCCTGAAGCGTCCGCTGCACAAGTGGGTCTCGGAGGCGGCATTTTCGCCCGGGGCCCAAAATCCCATGGAAGGTATTCATGAGCGAAACAGTTGCTGGAATCTTGAAACGCATTAACAAGGACCAATACTCCCTTCGTACTGTCGACCGCTCCTTTCGGACCGGGCCGTTGACCGCGACTGTTCCGCCGGACCTGGTTCGCCGGTTCGGGATCGTCGAAGGCGCCGCCATCGTCGGCTCGGTGGAGGTGAAGAAAGGAAAACGAGTCGTCGTTTCCGTGGACTCGGTGGGCGGACTGCCGCCCGCGCAGTTCCGAAACCGTCCGCACTTCTCAGATCTGGTGGCCTTGGACCCCTACGAGCGCTTCGATCTGGGCGCCTGCAAGCAGGAGAGCATGAGGATCGTGGACCTGATCTCCCCCATCGGCAAGGGCACGCGGCAGTTGATCGTCTCGCCGCCCAAGGCGGGCAAGACGATCCTCCTGGAGCAGATGGTCGGAGCGATCCGGTTCAGTTCGCCCAGGACCCGCATCGTCGTGCTGCTGGTGGACGAACGGCCCGAGGAGGTCACGCATTTTCGCCGGGCTTGCGAAGGGACCGAAGTGGTCGCCAGCACGAGCGATCACACGGCGGACGAGCATTGCGAGTTGGCGGAGCTGGTGCTGGCCCACGTGCAGACCGAGCTGGAGTGCGGCCACGAGGTCGTCCTGATGATCGACAGCCTGACGCGGGTCGGCCGGGCGTTCAACAACCGCACCCGGCGGACCGGGACGGCCCGGCCCACGATGTCCGGCGGCCTGGAGGCCGGCGTGCTCGAAATTCCTCGCCGGCTGTTCGGACTGGCCCGAACCATCGAGAACGGCGGCTCCGTCACGATCATCGCCTCCTGCCTGGTGGACACCGGTTCCCGCATGGACCAGTTGATCTTCGAGGAGTTCAAGGGCACAGGCAACAGCGAACTGGTCCTCGACCGCTCCCTGGCCGAACTGCGGATCTGGCCCGCGATCAACATCCCCGCCAGCGGCACGCGCAAGGAGGGCAAACTGTACACGCCCGAGCACAGCCGCGGCCTGGTCACGCTGCGTCGGGTTCTGGCCAACTACGGGCCGCGTGACGCGATCGAGGCCCTGGGCAAGCTGCTGAAGAAGTACCCGACCAACAG
>JBDKUU010000473.1:0-3033 GCA_039679525.1 Phycisphaerales bacterium
AGGTCCGGGCCATCCTCCGCGCCGGCGCCGGTGCGGACCTGCGGATCATGTTCCCGATGATCTCCTCGCTCGACGAGTTCTACGAGGCCAAGGAGGTCGTGCGGGAGTCGATCGCCCTGCTGAACAAACAGGGCATCGACCACAACCCCGACCCCAGGCTCGGCATGATGGTCGAGCTGCCGGCGGTGGTGGACCTCGCGGAGGACTTCGCCCGCGAGGCGGACTTCTTCTCGATTGGGACCAACGACCTGGTCCAGTTCCTGCTCGCGGCCGATCGCACGAACGAGGCCGTGGCGGAGTTCTATCTGCCGCACCACCCGTCTGTCCTTCGCACGCTGAATCGAATCGCCCGTGCGGCCCTGGAGAACGACTGCGACCTGTCGATCTGCGGCGACATGGCCCACCAGACGCAGTACACGCCGTTCCTCTTGGGCATCGGCATCCGAACCTTCAGCGTGGATCCGATCTTTCTGCTGCGAACCCAACAGGCGATCAACGCCACGTCATTGAAGGAAGCCCAAGCCCTCGCTCAGCAGATGCTCGCAAAAACCCGAATCAGCGAAATCGCCGCCCTGCTGCCGGCCCAACCGGCTCCGACAAACCAATAGCTCGATCCCCGCGGACATCTGGCGAAAGGTCACTTGCGATGAAGTGATGGATCGCATCCAAGTGCCGCAGTGCGGTGTCTGTCCAGTGGACGTTCATTCGGGTAAGCCGTACCTGCGTCGGACTTGCTGAACATCGGTGGTCCGCCCCGTTTTGCTGTCAGACAGAGCCTGTTCGATCACTTGACGGACGTAAATCTCGTCGATCAGGTCATCCCACGTGGCGCCTTCCGGCATCCGGTTTACCAACTCGTGCGCCTCGTCTCTTCTCATCGGTTCCGACATAGCCTTCTCCAGTCCAGCCACCACCGACAAGTCTATCACAGACCCAGCGGGAGAGCAACCAAGCATCGCCCGCGAGAAACGCACCCTATATCATCTCCCGCATCTTGCACGACCATTCTGCGACAGATTACAATTCCCTGTGGATTGACTTACGCGGGACCGTCCCGCGACGACCGGGAGGCAAAGCAGAAGGCTATCGTGAGATTAAGGAGGCGAATGGACATGCGCCCGACGTGTTTGGTTCTTGGTGTCGCGATTCTGAGTTGCTGCATGACTTTCCTGGCGATGCCGGCCCGGGGCGAGACTGGGCCGCAGGTGAAAGTCACCAACGTGCGCCGCGTGTTCCACAATGGAGAGCACAATGCGTTCACAGACTTGGTCCGATTCCGGGACAAGTTCTATCTGACGTTTCGCAGTTGCCCCGACGGGCACATGGTGCATCCCGGCGCGTCGATCATCATTCTCTCCAGCATGGACGCACAGCAGTGGGAGCAGGTGCACCGATTCAGCGTCGCCAAACGGGACACCCGCGACCCGCATTTTCTGGTCTTCAAAGACAAGCTCTTCGTCTACACCGGCACGTGGTATTGCGGCGACACATCGCCGAAGCCCGAAGACTACGAGATGAATCTGCGCCTGGGCTACGCGGCGTGGTCCGACGACGGCGTTCGGTGGCACAGCCCCATCCTCTTGGAAGGGACGTTCGGGCACTACATCTGGCGGGCCAGCACGTTCGACGGAAAGGCCTATCTCTGCGGCCGACGAAAGAAGGATTTCGCCGTCGGGCCGCGTGGGGAAGGCCCGATGGTCGAATCGGCGATGCTGGAGAGCGACGACGGCCTGATCTGGCGCACCCGCGCCCTCTTTCAGAAAACCGACGGCGACGAGACCGCGTTCCAGTTCGAAGCGGACGGCAGCGTCATCGCCATCGGACGAACAGGCAGAGACAACGCCCAACTGCTGAAATCCGAGAAGCCGTACACTCAATGGAAGCGAAAGGAACTCGATCGCTCTATCGGCGGGCCGCTATTGGCGCGATGGGGCAGCCGCTATGTGGTCGGCGGGCGCAAGACCATGGGGGACAAGGGACCCAAGACCTCACTCTGCTGGCTCACGAACGATCAACTGCACGAGTTCGCCGAACTCCCCAGTGGAGGCGACAACTCCTATCCGGGTTTCGTCGAGATCAGCCCCAGCCGGGCGATCGTCTCGTGGTACTCGTCGCACGAAACAGACGCGAAGGGGCAGCCGATCACGGCCATCTACATGGCGGACCTGGAGATAGCGGAGTGACGCACCGGAACCTCTGCGGTCCATCCGCAGACACACCGAATCCCTCACCGGGCCCACACTCATTATGAAGCGGGGCCCATCACGCACGTCCACGCGGAGGGCTTCTCGCCACCAGAGGATGGGCCGTGCTCTGCGTCGGACCCGCCCCCCTCTTCCCGCTGGCATCTCTAAAGCGATAGACGGGCGTCTGACAGCACAGAGGCGATGCGCAGCATCGTTCTCATGCTGCTGGCGCAAAGCGCAAAATGCCCGCCGTGAAACGGCGGAATCCGGATCTGTCCGTTCCTTCCTTGACTCCGCGATCCCCTTGCCTGTCTGCCGCGAGACGGAGCGCTAGACTTTCGTCGAGGCGAAGTCCTCGACGAACTTCACGCACTTGCCCACGTCCTGAACCAGTTGGGGCGAGAGGTACTCGTACTCGATGGTCGTCACGCCCTTGAACTTCAGAGCCAACAGTGTCTGGAGCACCTGGGTATAGTTGGCCTTGCCCTCGCCCAGCGGCACGTCGCGAGCCTCGTTCTTGCCCATTTCGGCGACGTCCTTGAGGTGTACGGCGATGATCCGGCCGTCCAGCTTCTTGAGGCACTCCGAAGGGTCCAGACCCGTGCGAACGTAGTGCCCCGTGTCAGGGCAGGCGCCGATGGCCTTGCTGCGGCCCTCGCAGACTTTCAGGACGTTCTCGGGCTTCCAGTACTTCGAGCCCGCCGCTTCCGAGTGGTTGTGGATCGCCAGGTTGATCTTGTACTCCTGGCACAACTTGTCGAGGGCTTCGATGACCTCCGCGGGCGGCTCGGACACCAGCGTCTCGACGCCCATTTCCTTGGCGAAGTCGAACACCTTGCGGTGTGCA
>JBDKUU010000474.1:0-1606 GCA_039679525.1 Phycisphaerales bacterium
GAAGGAGTCTCGGTGGTTCGTGTGCGCGCGTCGTTGCATCTGGCTATGTGATCTGTAGCAATCGTGATTGCCATAACGGCAACTGTACCGATTTTCGGACCACGAACTCACAAGGGCGATGCCTAACCTGTTCGTGCATTTTGCCTACAGGCCATTGATGCGTGGCTGTTGTCGCGATATCCTGACCTCTCATGGCAGAGTGGCCGATCGCGATAGGCTGCTCTACGACAGGACTAGGAAAGGGCAACGCATGACGACTCTCGGGAATCACACGCGGACGCAAGCGAACTCCATTTCTCGGCGGGACCTGCTTCAGGGCGGGCTGGCCGCAGCGGCCTTCACCATCGTGCCCCGGCGCGTGCTCGGCGGTCAGGGGAACGTGCCGCCCAGCGAGAAGCTCAACCTCGCCGGCATCGGCATCGGCGGGCAGGGGGCCAGCGATTTGAACGACGTCAGCAGCGAGAACATCATCGCTTTGTGTGACGTCGATTGGGATTATGCGGCCCACACGTTCAAGCAGTACCCCAAGGCCAAGCAGTACAAGGATTTCCGCGTGATGCTCGAGAAGGAGAAGGGCATCGACGCGGTGGTCGTGGGGACCCCCGATCACAATCACGCGATCGTGAGCATGACGGCGATCAAGCTGGGCAAGCACGTCTATTGCGAGAAGCCGCTGACCCGGACCGTGCACGAGGCTCGGGCCCTGGCCAAGGCCGCCCGCGAAGCCAAGGTCGCGACCCAGATGGGCAACCAGGGCATGGCCTTCGAAGGCAACCGCCTGATCAACGAATGGATCTGGGACGGCGCGATCGGCGCGGTGCGGGAGGTCCACTGCTGGTCGGATCGGCCTACGCACAGCGGAAAGCCCCCCCTGTACTGGGCCCAGGGCATCGAGCGGCCCAAGGACACGCCGGCAGTTCCCGATACGATGGATTGGGATCTGTGGCTGGGGCCGGCTCCGTATCGGCCGTACCATCCGGCGTATGCTCCCTTCGCCTGGCGTGGCTGGTGGGATTTCGGTTCCGGCGGCCTGGGCGACATGGGCATTCACAACCTCGCTCCCGCATGGTCGGCGCTCAAGCTGGAGGCTCCGACCAGCGTTCACGCCAGCTCGACGCTGATCAACAGCGAGACTCTGCCGCTGGCCTCGACGGTCCATTACGAGTTCCCCGCCCGCGGCGACATGCCCCCGGTCAGGCTGCACTGGTACGACGGCGGGATCGTCCCGGCCCGCCCGCCGGAGTTGGAGGACGACCGCGAGCTGTCTCGCGAGGACGGCCTGATCTTCGTCGGCGACAAGGGCACGATGTACGTCGAAGGCTGGGGCGGCAACAGTCCCCGCCTGATTCCGGAGTTAAAGATGCGCGAGTACAAGCGGCCGCCCAAGACGCTTCCCCGCTCGATCGGCCACCATGCCGAGTGGATCAAGGCCTGCAAGGAGGGCACGCCGACGCGGTCGAATTTCCCCGAGTTCGCGGGCCCGCTGACCGAGGCGGTCCTCCTGGGCACCGTCTGCATCCGCCTGGGCGGCGGCAAACTCCTCTGGGACAGCAAGAATCTCAAGGTGGCGAACGTATCCGAGGCGAACCAGCTTCTGCACTACGAG
>JBDKUU010000475.1:0-5287 GCA_039679525.1 Phycisphaerales bacterium
GCGCACGCGGCGGAAAGAAAAATGCAACCTTTCCGAAATCCGTGCATTATGATGGGTGAAGATGGGCTCCGGAGCAGTGAGATGGCGGACGACACGGCAGAATGCGGATTGGAATCGCGAGTCGAGATGCTCGACGAAGACCAATCATTGGTCTGTGCGGCCCGAGAGGACCCCGAGGCGGCGGGCAGGCTCTACGACAAGCACTACGCCCAGATCTTCGGCTACATCTATCATTGCACGCTCGACGTGACGGCCGCCGAGGACCTGACGTCGAACGTGTTTCTGGCCGCCCTGACGCATCTGGAGCGATTCCGATGGCGGCAGGTCCCATTTCAGGCGTGGCTCTTCCGCATCGCGACGAACGAGGTGCGGGCATTTTACAGACGACATAAGTACGCCAAAGCCGCCTGCCCCCAGCGAAGCCATGACTGCTCGACGAATTCGGCCCCGTCGGCAGATGAGGGCCCCGCGGTGACGGAGGCGTACCGCCTGGTTCATCAAGCGTTGTTGGAGCTACGGCCCAAGTATCGCGAGGTGATCATCCTGCGCTACTTCGAGGACAGGACCATCGGCGAGATCTCCGAGATCACAGGGGCCAGAGAAGGCACGATCAAATCGCAACTGCACCGCGGGCTGTTCCGCCTGCAAGGCATTCTCGCACGGCGGAGAGTCCTGCCGGAATAGTCAGGAATACGACAATGGACCGAGACGTGGAACGAATCGAGCGATACCTGAGGAACGTCAACGCGCCGGTCGCCCAATCCGACTCGCACCGGCGACAACTGCGACAACAGATCCTCACGCGTATCCGCAGGAGAGAGACCATGACTGTGAGATCCGGATGGTGGAGACTCGCGGCGGCTATCGCCCTGATCGGCGCGGGAGCCGTCGGGGGCTCCGTGGTGAGCACGAAACGTACGCTGCCCGATCTGGTTGCGGAGTCCCAGCAGGGCATCATCCTGACGCGTTCCCTCGCGTTGAACACGGATGTCACGATCCCCCTGGAGACGGGACAAGCCGCCCAATTGAACTTCGAACCGAATCCCTATTCTCTGGAAAAGTACCTGCTCTATTTCTACGCCCAGGAGGATGGCCAGAAGATCGTCCGCGGCGACGTCTATTTCACGGATGGCCAGCGCACCGGCGGCGGCACTCGGACCGACCTCGACGGGGCGCTTCGGCAATTGGGATATACGCCCTGCCTGGCCATCATCAAGTGGCATGTTCGCGAAGGACAGGCCCTGGTCAATCTTCGCGTCTCCGACGACATCGAACGCAACTATGACGAGTACCGCCAGTACGCGTCCGGCGGCAAGAAAATGAGCATCCAGTACAAGGACCGCCGGCTCATCCCCGCCAGCACGATTTCGGAAACAGAGCGTCTGGCGGGATTCGTCCAGCTCTGGAGCGAGGCGAAATTCAACTTCGCCTTCTGGGACCGGGTTCCGCAGGTCGATTGGGACGCGGTCCTCGTCGAGTTCATCCCCAAGGTCCGGGAGGCCAAAACGGACGCCCAATACTACCGCGTGCTCAGGCGGTGCATCGCGATGCTGCAGGATGGGCACACCGGCGTCTGGGGTCCGACGGACGATCCCGAGTGCCGGCCTCCAGTGGAGATCGCCGCCGTGCAGGGCAAGGCGGTGATCGTTCGCGTCTATCCGGCCGAGCAGATCACACAGGCGGAGTTGAAGAACGAGCTGATCGCGGCGAATCTCAAGGTCGGCGAGGAAATCACGCAGGTCGACGGGCGAGCGGTCGAGCAGATCCTCGCGGAGGATCTATATCCTTACATCGCGGCTTCGACTCCCCAGCAGCGGGAGCTCAACGCCTACCCGCAGCTCGCCCGGGGTGAGCAAGCGACCCAGGCGATGCTGCGCGTTCGCGATCTGGAGGGCCGCGAGCGGGACGTTCGCCTGACCAGAGGCCGCTACGGTTTCCCGTATGAGGAAAGACCGTTCCTATGCGAGCTGCCGGACGGAATTCTCCGCATCAACCTGGACTCCTTCGATTCCGACGAGATCGTAAAGCAGTTTGACGGAGCATTCGACAAGGTCCTGGCCGCCAAGGGGCTAATCCTCGACCTGCGGAACAACGGCGGCGGCAGTTCGGGCGTCGGCTACGGCATCCTCAAGAGACTGATCGACAAGCCCGTCGAAGGTTCTCACTGGAAGACCCGCCAGTACATGCCGGCGTTCCGCGCCTGGGGCCGGGAGGAGCAATGGTACGAAGGGACCCACGGCACGATCGAGCCGGCCGAGGGCAAGCGATACGAGGGCCCCGAGGCTGTCCTGACGGGTCCGGCTACCGCCAGCGCCGCGGAGGACTTCGTGGTCGCCTTCCAGACCGGCGGGCGCGGCAAGGTCGTCGGCCGGCGGACCCTGGGCTCGACGGGACAGCCTCTCATGATCAAACTGCCCGGCGGAGGCGGAGCCCGCATCTGCACCAAGCGAGACACCTACCCGGACGGCCGCGAGTTCGTGGGAATCGGCTGCATTCCCGACGTCGAGGTGGCCCCCACCCGAGCGGACATCGCCGCCGGCCGGGACGTCGTGCTCGAAAAGGCCGTCGAGCTGCTGCAGAAGTAAACGAACCTGCCGACAACTCCGGAACCAGAGCAGCTTCCGACGCACACCACATCTCCCGTCGAGAGAACCGCCGGGAGAAACCAAGATTCTTGTGCCCGCGCTGGGGGTTGGCTCGTGATAATAGGGATCGACGAGATCGTTGTCCCGGGAATACTGGCGATGCCGAATGATCGAAGATGAGCTGCTCAAACTGAGATTCAAGGCCGGCAGTGTCGACGCGATGCAGCGGATCTATCAAAAGTACCGCGACACCCTGCTGACCCTGGCCATGGCGATGGTGAACGACTCCGCCACGGCGGAGGACGTCGTGCACGATGTGTTCGTGTCGTTCGCCCAGTCCGGGGCCAAGTTCCGGGTCCACGGCAGCCTGCGGGCTTATCTGGCCACCTGCGTGGTCAATCGCGTCCGCGATCGGATGCGGGCCCGCAAGTTCCAGGGGCGAGCAATCGACGCGGAAATGTTCCTGGAATCGGATTTCGACCCGCCGGACGGACGGCTCTTGTCCGACGAGCGGTCGAGGCTGGTCTCGCGGGCTTTGGCCCGACTGCCGGACGACCAGCGGGAAGTGATCGCCTTGCACCTGAACGGCCAACTGAAGCTCCGCGAGATCGCACGACTTCAGAACGTCCCGCTCACGACGGTGCGGGGCCGATACCGGCATGGAATCGACAGACTGCGGTCACTCTTGAATGGGAAACTCTAATATGAAACCCGCAGAGGAAATAGAGCGATTAGTCAAACAAACATCGTTCAGAGCCAGTCGCGCAATGGACGAGAACCTCTGGGCCGACATCGCCCGAGCCGGCGACAGCCGGACGGCAGAATCGGCTCCAGACCGTAGAGACATAAGGAGGTTCATCATGAGAATGTCAACCAAACGAATCGCAATCGCCGCCCTGGTCTGCATCGGCATCGGAACCATCTCGGCCGTGGCCGTGAATGTCGGAAGGGTCTACTACTGGGGCACATCCGAAGACGGCACCCGTCACTTCTTCCGCAGCGAAGGCGGCGAAGGAGCCCTGGGTGACGGTTTCATCACAGTCGACGCCAACACGGTGACGGATGTGGATCAAAAGGCAAGGGACCTGGAAGAGATGAAGGCCCTGAGCCAGCAAGGCAAGAAGGTGCTGCTGAGCGTCGAGGAGACCGCGATCAACGGCGTCGTCGACATGATCATGCACGAGTACAGATATACGCTCTCGGACGGGCGGACAGAGGACATGCGGGAAGCCATGAAATGGGGCGGCGGGTTCGACGACGAGAAGCGGTGGCAGCAGTGGCGTGGGCTCAGAGACGCGGGGCCGGGGCAGGACCTCGGCACGGAGGACAGGACCGTGGAGGGCCGCGTCTTCTCCTTCACGCGAGCACGGTACACCCTGGGCGACGGGACCGAGATCACCTGGTCTGTCGGCACGCCGAAAGACAGTCGATAACCTCAAGACCCAAACCTCACTTTCTATACAAAGGCCGGGCCCATGCGACCCGGCCTTTCTCATGCGCGGACGAAAAGTGAAAATTCTCGGTATTGGACCGGCGGCCAGCAGCGTGATAATGGTAGACAACAATCGTTCGAGGAAACCGGGGACCGATGATTGAAGATGAACTACTGAAGCTGAGGTTCAAGCTCGGCGGCGAGGACGCGCTTCGCCGCATGTACGAGAAGTACCTCGATTACCTGCTCGGCGTGGCGATGGCGTTTCTCAACGATAGCCACGCCGCCCAGGACGTCGTGCACGACGTCTTCGTCTCGCTGGCCCAGTCCGCGAATACATTTCGGCTTCGGGGCAGTCTGAAGCATTTTCTTGCGACCTGCGTCGCGAATCGGGCCAAGGACCGGCTCCGAGCGGCCAAGCGACGTCGAGAGATGTCGGCCCCGGAGCCCCAGTCCGAGCCGCCAGAGAATGGGCTGATCGTCACCGAGCAGGCCCGGCGGATCTACGAAGCCCTCGCCCAGCTCCCCGAGGAACAACGGGAGGCGGTCGTGCTTCGGGTCAAGGCCGGGATGAGGTTTCGCCGGATCGCGGAAGTCCAGAACGCCTCGTACGTCGCCGTGCAGGCGCGATATCGACGGGGCATCGAAAAGCTGCGGTCGATCCTGAATGGGAGATTGTGACATGAGACCGTCAGATCCAATAGAACGTGCGATTCAGCAGGCAAATTGCGGAGCGACCGACGCCACGCGTCGGCGAATATGGCAGGATGTCGCGGAGGGGCTCCATTCCTCGCAAGCGGAGGGACGGACTCAGGACGCCTGTCTGTGGAGAGTCTTTATGAGAACGAAGTTTGTCAAACCGGCCATCGCAGCGGTGGTCGTGATTGCCGCTCTGGCCGTGGGAGTGGAGCGGCTCACCCGCGTTGCGTCCGATAAGACCTATGCCTTCAGGGCCGAGATCCGAACGAACATGGCTTTGGATCTGGACCCCACGGGCGCGATCCCCTTGCGAGAAACGCAATCCGGGGATTTCGACGTGACCTGGAGCAACGAGAATGGCGGGTCGCTGAAGATCCTGCCCGGCGCGTCGACTCGGATCTGGGCGATTCGCCTGATCGATCCCGGCTGGGACGACGTGGTCGGCTGGGCCATCTCGCACCTGACGGAGATCCAGGCCAGTACAGCGGCGAGCGTGACGCCGACGCAGAAAACGCCGTTTGCCGCGGTCCTGACCAGCGACGGGAATCTCGCGGTCGTGCAGATCCATCGC
>JBDKUU010000476.1:0-6037 GCA_039679525.1 Phycisphaerales bacterium
ACACTACAAACAGGGCCTGCCGTCCGGCTTTCCCGGAGGCACGTTTCTTCATGACTCGCACGCTCCTGACAAGCCTCTGTGTTGCGGCTTCTCTCGTTTCGCTCGCCTGTCGAAGCAAGCCCCAGGCGGCCGTTACGCCCGAAGAACCGACGGCGGTGACGACCGGCGACACTCCTTCGCCCGATCCGAATTCGGTGTTGTTCGGGGACGAGGACAAGATCGCCGATCGACGGACCGTCGAGTCGAAGTATGAAACGCTCGACGGCAAGCGGATCCTGTGGGTGAAGATGGATCTGGTCAAGGTCTCCGTCAACGTGCAGGACGTCATCGAGCACTTCGACCGGCGTTTCGTCGAACTCCCTCATCTGACAGATGAAAAGGCCCTGGCCGACAAGTTCCGCGCCGAGCCGGACGTCCGCGAATACCGTTACGACGATTTTGGGCCGAATGAAAAGGATCGGCTGTTCTTCTGCGTCACGGCCCTCCTGGAGAACGGGAGCTTCCTGATGACGTTCAACGACACCGGCGCGAGGGTCCCGCGGATCGTCGCCTGCAAGTACTCGCAGATCCACAGCCCGATGGACGGCTACGCCGGCCGGATGTTCCTGCTGGAGGACGAACGAGTCCTCTTGCGGACGATGGATCGGATCTACTGAGATTCCCGATCGGTCGCAGGAGCGACGTCGCCACGGTTGCGTGCCAGGGCGGGAATCTACAGAATCAAGATTGTCTTTTACAATAAACACGATGCCGGTATACTGCGGTCATGCCTCGCAAGCAAACGGATGGACAACACGCGAACCGGACCGATCTGCCGGCGGACTACCCGTCGTTGCTGGCAAACATCAAACAGCGCATCCGCACCGCGCAGGTGCGGGCCTCGTTGTCCGCCAATGCGGAACTGATTCGCCTCTACTGGGACATCGGCCGAGCCATAGCCGAGCGTCAGCGACAGGAGGGTTGGGGCAGCGGGGTGATTCCTCGCCTGGCGCGCGACCTTCACAATGAGTTGCCGGAGGTGAAAGGCTTCTCCGAGCGGAATCTCAAATACATGATTCGCTTTTATCGGGAGTACATGGCCGCCCCAATTGTGCAGCAGTCTGTTGCACAATTGCCATCTGCCCAGGACCATACTCTTGCGCCTAAAGCTTCTCGACCACCTGTGTCGAAATCGTCTGATAGTTCGCTTCTCTCTATAGTGCAGCAGCTTGCTGCACAATTGCCATGGTTCCACCATGTTTTGCTCATGGAGAGGGTCAGGCATCTCGCCACTCGTGTCTGGTACATGCAGCAGACGATTCTGAACGGATGGAGTCGCAATACTCTCTCGCTTCAGATTGCGGCGTGCGCTCATGAACGCGTCGGCAAAGCCGTCACCAATTTCGCTGAAAGGCTCCCTCCGTCTCAATCCGACTTGGCCGCCCAGACCATCAAGGACCCCTACATTTCCGATTTCCTTACGCTCGAAGAGCCTTTTCACGAGCGCGAGCTGGAGACAGGATTGCTGGTTCATGTGGAGAAATTTCTCCTGGAGCTGGGACAGGGCTTTGCTTTCGTCGGCCGTCAGTACCACTTGGATGTCGGCCAGGAGGATTTCTACCTTGACCTGCTGTTCTACCATCTTCGGCTCCGCTGCTTCGTCGTCGTGGATCTCAAGAAAGGCCCTTTCAAGGCAGAATACGCCGGCAAGATGAACTTCTATTGCAACGTGGTGGACGACCGCCTGCGTCACCCGACCGATCAGCCGACGGTCGGCTTGATCCTGTGCCAGGATGAGAACCGTCTTGTGGCTGAGTACGCCCTCAAAGGCGTCAACAAGGCCATCGGCATCTCCGAGTACCGGCTCACCCGCGCTTTGCCCGCGAGACTCAAATCCAGTCTGCCCTCCATCCAGGAGATCGAGGCCGAACTCTCGACGAGCAAGTCACCACGTCGTTCACAGAAACAGAAGAAGAGGCGACGGACACAGTGAGCTGAACATTCAGGGGAGCCCGTTCGGCGGAGCTGGATTTCGATTATTCCAGAATGGTGACGATGCCGCGGTCGCCGTCTACGCGGAGGAGTTGGCCCGTCTTGACGGTGCGGGAGATCGGGCCGACATTGACTACGGCCGGGATGCCGTACTCTCTGGCGATGATCGCGCCGTGCGAGAGGACGCCGCCCTGGTCCATGACGACCCCCGCGGCCGGGAGGAAATAGGGGGTCCACGCCGGATCGGTGAAGGGGGCCACGAGAATTTCTCCGGCCTCGACGTGCTCGTGATCGTCGGTGCGGAGAATGACGCGGGCCTTGCCCGTCACGATCCCCGGCGACACCGCGATTCCCTTCAATTCCTTTTCCGTGATGTCGATCCGCGGCAGCACGTGTTTGTGCGGGTCGAATCGGCCCACCACCACCGGCGGCGGCGTGCAGGCCTTGTTCCTCTCGCATTCCGCCCGGCGGTCGGCGATCCGCGGCTTGGGATCGAAGTCGGCCCGGCCTGTGGCAAGGGCTTCGATCTCGCCCAGCTCCAGGAAGAACACATCGTCCGCGTCGGGCAAGACGCCGCTCTTGTACAGCCTGTCGCCCAGAGTCAGGAGCACTTGCCGCAGCGCGGCCAACTGGCGGACGATCTCGTTCTTCCAGTTTTCCCGGTCGACGGCGAGCTTCCGCACCTGCCGGAGCGACCACGTGAAGAGGGCTCGTTTGATCGGGTTCTTCAGACGGCCGCGACACTGCTCGATCAGTCGATCGCGTTCGGCCGCGAGCCGGCGGCGGTTCTCCAGCGGATTCACACTTTCGATGGAGCGGAGATAGTTCCGCACCATGTCCAGGACGTAGTCGGGCCTCTCGGACCAGCGGGCGTTGTAGAACTCCAACTCGCCCCGGCAGTGATGCCCATGCTCGGCCATGAACCGCCCCCAGGCTTCGAGGAATTGCCGGCCGCGCTCCGTCCCGGCGAGTCTCTCTCGTATCGGGTCCCACGGTTCGCCTGACGAAAGCAGCTTCTCCGTCTGCGTGTCGGCGTGCGCCAGCTCCGCGAGACGCCAGAGGTCCAGGCCCGCTTCGGTATCGGGCATGCCGCCCTGCGCGGCCAGGAGCCGGTAGCTCAGCGTGAGGTTCGGATCGTTCAGCCAACGGCGGCAGGCAAAGTCGAAGAGCCCAAGAGCCGGCGCGCTCGCGATCAGGTACAGCAGATCCAGGTCCCCGACGTTCTGCCACAGGCTTGTCATCAGTATTCTGGCAAGATCCGCCGTGCTTATGGCTGCCAGGTCCATTGCGATGAGCTTGTCGTCGCGTTCCTTGATTCGGGCGCGGGCTTGGTCCCCTCGCCTGGGCGAATGGCGGAGCAGGCTGTAGACGATGCCCGGCATGGAGAGAATGTACTTGGGCCAACTGAAACCCAGGTCCGGCAGATCCTCGTCGGGGATGTCGAGTTCGCCCAGGCTGAACTTCCTCATGTGCCCGCCGCCGAAGATCGCCTCGGATTTGGCGGCCTTCTCAGGCGTGAGGCCGAGCGGCCGACTGGCGGCCATGGCTACATTGATGCTGAAATACACCCGACCCGCCACCCGGCCGGCGACCGGGTTCTTGCGGACGTCCGCGCCCACCAGATGGCAGACCGAGCGAAAGAGCGGGTAGAACAGCAGTTGAATCATCGACCAGGTGACGGGGGTCGTGACGTCCGGCATGACCTCGCCCGTATTGGTGTTGGCCCAGGCCTGCCGGTCTTCCCAGGATTTGGGCTGGGGGATGGCGGTGATGGGCCGGGCCTGGAGGAACCAGAGCACGCCGTCGCGAGTCGCCCACTCGATGTCCTGCGGGCAGCCGAGCTTCCGCTCGATGCGTCGAACGGATCGCCCGAGCCTCCGGGCGGACTTCAGGTCGAGCGATGACTGGCTCGCCGCGAGGTTCTGGCGGATGAGGGACAGGTTCTTCTTTTGCAGGAGGATGCGGTCGGGCTGGACCTTGCCCGAGACCAGCGCCTCGCCCAGGCCCCGGCACGATTCGATCACGATTCGACTGCGGCTGCCCGTGACGGGATCGAGCGTGAAAGCGACTCCGGCCGCATCGGGCTCGACCTGCTGCTGCACGATGACGGCCATCTCGACCTGCCGGTGGTCGATGCCGTTTCGTCGGCGGTACTCGTACGCCCGCTCGGTCCACAGCGACGCCCAGCACTGCTTGATCGCGTCGAGACATTCGTCGAGCGACCTCACGCCCAGGATAGTCTCATACTGCCCGGCGAACGAATGTCCCGGCAGATCTTCCGCCGTCGCCGAAGACCGCACGGCTACGACAGGGGCTCGCAGTCGGCGATACGCGGCTGCGATTTCCTCGCGGAGAGCGTCCGCCAGAGGCGTGCAGGTGATGAGCCGGCGAATCTGCTCCAGCGATTGCCGCGTGTCGTCGGCGTGAGTGTCGAGCCCATCCGCGAGCGATGCGATCTGTGAACGGAGATCGCCGGCCTCAACGTGTTTGCGGAAGATCGCGGTGGTTACGAAGAAGCAGGGCGGGACCCTGATCCCGAGTCGTCGCAGCGCGCACAGACTTGCCGCCTTCGGGCCGACAAAGCTCTTGCACGATCCCGACTCTCGCCGATTCAACCACAGGATCATCTGTTCGGGCATAACCATTTTCCCATACCGCCGGCCTTCATTCCGCGTTCACATGTCTGATAAAGTAGACCGCATCGGCCTGGACGGTCAAGTCCGCGGAGTTGTAGATTCCCTCCGACGAACGAAAATTCGCGCGGGCCAGAATCTCCCTGGCGCCCGTATCAGCGTCCTGCAGGGGCAGGAGAAACCGATCGCCCACTTCGGCCAGCAGCGATTCGATCGTGTCGCTGTGCAGCCGCACCTTTCGGGGACCCGCAGGCGTCATCAGTGTGCCCTGGCCGTAGAGCATCCAGATCGACAGGACTTGGCTGGGGAATCTCGCGTGGAGGTGGGAGCCCACGCTGCCGTCCACCATTCCCGCGTCCATGGGGCATCGGGTCAATCGAGAGAACGCCTCGTATCCCAGGGCGGGGAGCCACGAGTGAAATCCCCAGAAGGCGCTTTGCTGAGGATGGAAGTGTAGGTTGGAGGCGTCTCGGGAGAGGTGCCCGTTGTGGCCCATGAGGATGAGCCGGCCGCCGTCGCTCAGCGTATCCACGATCTCGTCGAGGTACTGCATCATAAGACGCTCCCGCTCGGCCCGCCACAGGCGATGTCCCCGCAGGTTCTGAGTCATGCGAGGTCTGTTCTCCGCGGCGACGCTGTCGTGCAGGAAGCCCAGCCAGGATCGAAGCTCGCTCGGCGCTTCCTCGCACGCAGCCAGATTCCTGCGCATCTCCTCGATTCGGGCCAACTGCTCATCGGTCGAGAGACCGGCGAGTTCGTCGACCGGCTGGAGCGCTGCCCGAATCCGACTGTCCCCGCATTCTCGCAGGAGCGACCTGATGGGCTCGATGGATCCCAGGGGTACGCCGAGGTCGAGGTCATAACCCCAGTATCGCAGCCGCGGCCCGTTCTGTCCTCGCAACTCGCTGATCCGGCGAAGCTGCTCGTGGAAGCGGCCGTCATGCTCATCGATGAAGTCCAACACCCTGTTGTGGAGAGCCAGATCCGTCGCGCCGGGCGGATCGAGTTGCAGGAACGACGCGTCCCCCGTGTCCACGTACCGATCCACGCGCCAACCCACAGACCGCCCGATCTCCATGCCGACGTGCCGCCATCCGCGTGCATACAAATGTCGAATGAACATCAAGCGGAACGGGTACTTCTCGACGATGAAGTGCTCCGGCTCGCCCAAGAACGCGAATCGTTTCCCCTCCAGCATCCGATCGAGCACGGCCCGGGCATGTTCGCCGAGCGGCTCCTCCGGCGACACGGGCAAGGGGATGGCGGACCGTCTGGCCCACGCCAGAAACGATCCACCCAGATTCGCAGCCTTGCAGCGCGACCAGTTCAGTCGTTTCGACTTCATTCGATCTCCGGATGTCGCCGCGGCCTCCATTCTACCGAAGGCGTCGAGCGATTGCTATCAGGGACGCCCGCCGGAGAATGTAATAGGT
>JBDKUU010000477.1:0-1529 GCA_039679525.1 Phycisphaerales bacterium
AAGGGTTCGAGCAGAGGGGCCGCTTCCTGCAGAAGGCCCTCCGCGATCGCACGGCGGTGCAGCGGCACCCCGGGATAGACTCGCAGCCCCGAGAAGCCGAACACCACGCAATGCTCGAGACCGGCGATGTTGTCCAGGCCCGCCCGGACCGTCGCCGGCGTCTCCTGCGGTCCGCCGAAGAGCACGAAATGCGCGCAGGCGACGCCGGTCTGCACGCACATCCGATTCGTCTCCTGGACGTCGGACCATCGGAAGGGCTTGCCCATGGCTTCCAGGGTGATGTCGGTCGCGGCGTCCGTGCCCAGCTCGACCGCGTAGAGACCGGCGCGCCGGCAAAGCTCCAGCCCTTCGCGCGTCAGTCCCCGCGGCGACATGTAACAGGCCCATTTCACGCCCAGATCGCGGCTCGCCATCGCCTCGGCCAATTCCAGATACTGTCCCTGAGGGTCGTTGAACACCGAATCGACGAAAAACAGCGTGTCCACGGAAAAATCCCGCTTGAGTCGCTCCACGTCGGCCACGACGGCCTCGACGGGACGCGAGCGGAATCTCGTCCCCTCCAGTTCCGGATAGGTGCAGTAGCAGCAGCGATACGGACAGCCGCGTTTGCTCTGAAGGCCGATGATGCCGCTTCGATCCCAATAGAATGACACCAGCGACGAGTCGAACAGGGGAGATCGCTGGCAATTCCCGCACAGCCGCTCGCCTGCGACGGGCCGAACGGACGCAAGGGTCCCGCCCTGCGCCAGGGCCGCCACAACCTCCACGATGGAGCATTCCCCTTCTCCCGGCACGGCCACATCGGCGCCCACGTATCGTCTCACTTCGTGAGGCATGGTGGACACCGCGGCCCCCCCGATGAGGATCGGCGCCCGGGTGAAACGCCGGACCGAGGCGACCAAATGTCGAGCGGCGTCCAGTTCCCAGGCTTCCGCGGCGTCGGCCAGAGAGTCGACGCGATCGACGTTTCGGATCGACACCGCCACCACTTCGGGCTCGAACGCGGCGATCGCCTGCTCCAGTTGGCTGTCGCTCCGACCGACCGCCAGCCAATCGAACTGGCGGACCTCATGGCCCGCATCGATCAACGCGCCGGCCACCGTCGCCATTCCCAACGGATAGACCGCATACGGCGTTTCACACGTGTTCGCTGAGATCAGAAAGACTCGGCTCACTTGTCCCCGGATTCCTTGCCTGCAAAACTCCGTTTGATGCGAGGATTGTACCGGCGGTAGGTCCCGTCCGCCATCTCCCGCTCGATGACCTGCTGAAACAGCTTGCCCATTCGGAGCTGATACCCCGAGTCCGCGTAGAACGTCTTCCAGGCGTAATCGTACAGCGTCTGCAATTCGTCCACGGACATTTTCGCAGGCTGAAACACGACCTTGTCGGCGGTGTAATCGGCCCAGTTGTGGCTCAGGATGCGCCTCTCCCGCTCCAGTTGCTCGCGGATCGGCGTATGGGGGAACGGCGTCACGATCGTGAACTCGGCGATGTCCAACTGGATCTCGCACAGGAAATCGACGAGG
>JBDKUU010000478.1:0-2456 GCA_039679525.1 Phycisphaerales bacterium
TTCGACCGGCGGAAATCTTGGCTTCGCTCAAAACACCGGCCAATCCGGCTGTGACGCATATCAAGAATCAGCTCTCGCCCGAAGTGCAGGCCCTTGCGAACAACTCAGACCCGGGCCAGACTGTCGCCACGGCCGCCGAGACGACGCTCCTGGCCGATCTGAATCGGCTCATCCAAAACATGAACCTCTACAATGCGGACGCGTTCAGCGCATTGGCTCTCAGGAAGAACACCGCGAACCTGGCGGAGCGAGTCCAAGCCAACGGCGACAAGCAGGATATCATCTTCCTGAACCGCCAGTTGGTGGAGCAGACCTTCCCAGGCACGATCACCGCGCTGCAGACGACAATCGACAAGTGCAAGAGCCGAGGGACGCTGTTGCAGGACGTCGGCTCGATGCTCGGCATGCTGACCTTCACCTGGGTCGCGTCGCGTTTCAACCGGCGCACGGCGTTCTTCCTGGCGTTCGCGTTCTGTTTGGTGGTGGTGGCGTACGTGTTCCATTCGCTCCAGACGGAGACCGACGTCTACTGGATGCTGCCGATCATGGGCTTTGGCACGCTGTCGGTTTTCGCGGGCTATTCCATCTACTTCCCGGAAATCTTCCCGACCCGCCTTCGAGGCACAGGCGTGGGCTTCTGCTACAACACCGTTCGCTATGCGGCAGCGCCGTTTCCGATGCTGCTGGGATGGCTGAGCACCATGATGCCGTTCCGCACGGTGGCGATGATCATGTGCCTGATCTACCTTGTGGGAATCGTGGCGTTGATCTGGGCCCCGGAGACCAAGGGCAAGCCGCTGCCGGAGGATTGATCGTCACAGAATCGAGTGCATTCTATCGCCCAGGGAAGGCATGCCTCCCTGGGCGATTCTGTTTCAGTCGAGGACCACTTCTTCCTGATAGTCAGGGACCGCGACGTTCCAGCCGGTCTTCTCGCGGATGAACTGGCCGAAGTTCTTGGCGCTTTCGGCTTCGCCGTGGACGACGAAGAGCTTTCGCGGCGGCTTCTTCAACGTGCCGAGCCACTGGAGCAACTCGTCCCGGTCCGCGTGGGCCGAGAAGCCCTGGATCTGGACGACCCGGGCTTTGACGGGATAGCTGGCGCCGAGGATTCGGACCTCGGAATCGCCATCGACAATCCGCCGCCCGAGCGTGCCGACGGCCTGGTAGCCGACGAACATGAGCGTGCTCTCGGGCCGGCTGATGTTGTTGGCCAAGTGATGTTTGATCCGCCCGGCGGTGCACATGCCGGAGCCTGCGATCACCATGACGGTGCCCTTGATCGTGTTGATCGCCTTGGACTCCTTCGTGCTCTCGGTGAACTTCAGGCCGGGGAACTCGAACGGCGATTCATGCTTCTGCAGGAGTCGTCGCATGCCGCCGTCGAACAGGTCGGCGTGATGCCGGAACACCTTGGTGATGGCGCTGGCCATCGGGCTGTCGAGGAACACCATGATGGGCGGGATCGCCCCTTCGTGCTGGAGTTCGTGGATGAAATAGAGCAGCTCTTGCGCCCGTTCCAGGGCGAAGCTCGGGACGATGAGGTTGCCGCCGGCGGCGCGGGTTTGGCAGATGACCTCGCCGATCGCGGTCTTGATGTCCTCGCGGCCGCCGTGAACGCGGTCGCCGTAGGTGGATTCCACCAGGACATAGTCGCCGTCCTGGGCGCCCTGGGGATCGCGGATGATCGGGCGGTTCTTGCGGCCGACGTCGCCGGAGAACAGCACGTTGCGGGCGTCTCCGTTCTGGGAGATGCCCACGTTGATGAACGACGAGCCCAGGACGTGCCCGGCCTCCGAGAAGACGGCGTCGACGCCCGGAACGATTTTCACCGTCTGGCCGTACTCGACGGGGGTGAAGAGCGGGATGCATTTCTCCGCGTCTTCGGCCGTGTAGAGAGGCTGGTCGCCGTGCGGGCCCTGGCGTCCCTCCTTCTTGTGGCGTTTCTTCTTGTAGGCCGCGTCTTCTTCCTGGATTTTGGCGGCGTCGAGCAGGACGATCTTGGCGATCTCGGCCGTTGCGCTCGTGCAGAAGATCCGGCCCTTGAAGCCGTCCTTCACGAGCTTGGGCAGCAGGCCGCAATGGTCGAGGTGGGCGTGGGTCAGCAGGACCGCCTTGATGCTCGCCGGGGGGATGTCGAAGGGGTCCCAGTTTCGCGACAGGAACTGCCGCTCCTGGTACAGCCCGCAATCGATAAGAATCCGCGTGTCATCGACCTCCAGCATGTGCCGCGAGCCGGTCACATTCCGGGCCGCCCCCAAGAACCTCAATCGTGCCTGCATGATCGCTCCTGACTGCCGTATTCCTTCTATTCAATCTCCAATTTTATCCCGCCGGGCGGGGTTTGTCAAGGTTCCGAGCCGCCCGAGGCGTCGCCAAGTCCAGTCGCGACATGGATTTGTCGATCGACCCGGCTTTTCCTTGACTTTATAGGCCCTCGTGTCGTACAAATAATG
>JBDKUU010000479.1:0-9886 GCA_039679525.1 Phycisphaerales bacterium
CCGCCTTCCTCTCTCGCGGCTGGACGCTGGACTGTTCCCAGGATTTCAATGTGAAGGTCGATTTTCACTTCACAGCCGTCGACATTGGAGAGGCATGGGTCTCGATCGGTGTGACGCCCGACGCGGCCGTGCCCGTTCTCCGTCGTATGGAATGGGCGGCCGGCTGCCTGGACGGCGAGCCTGTGCACAGGGGCGATCGTGCGGACGGGCTGCGCTTCGCGATCTGGTGGACTGCCCGCGGATGCGACAACGGCACGCTGTACCTCTCCTACGACGCCGCCGGCGATGAACTGTATCTGAGCTATTACGGGTACGGCCCCGCAAACGCCTTCCGCACGGTCCCCGGGCTCCTGAAGGGGTTCTGGGCAGGCCGGCCGATGCACATCACGCTCGGCGGAGGCTCCGAGGGCGTGGCCTTGACCGGGAAAGAGGCCTGGCTCGACAACTTCTCTGTCGACACGGGCTCCGTCATCCCATGATGGAGACGGAAGGTCCATCAAAAAAAACGCCCGGGGGACATCATGTCCACCGGGCGCCTTGCCGTTATGGTAACGGTCTCTGGGTGAAAGGGTTCGTTAGCCGTTGAATTTCTTCAGATCTCCCTCATTGTCGTTCAGCGGGATCGTCGCCTCGCCGGCCGACTTGGACGCCGCCGATTGGGCTTTGCGGTCGGGTCCGGCGATCCTATGGAGCACTTCGTCCGACTTGCCGAAGCTGCGAGGCTTGGACTTGGACGCTGCGACCCGGTGCAACTGGCTCTCGATGTCCGCACGGACATCGTGACGGTCCGACTTGGCCGTCCCCGGACGCGCCATGTCTGAACTACTGCTCCCCACCATTGCCACCAGTTGACTTACGATCTCCTTCATGCTCTCGGCCTGGGCGCTCAACTCTTCCGACGCGCTGGCCGACTCCTCGGCGTTGGCTGCGTTCTGCTGCGTGATCTTGTCCATCTGGGAGACCGCGGTGTTGACCTGATCGATGCCCTGGGCCTGCTCCTGGCTGGCCGCGGCGATTTCGCCGACCAGGTTCGTGGTCTTGCCCACGCTCTGGACGATCTCCTCCAGGTCCTTGCTCACTTCCGCGGCGATGTCCACCCCATTCCCGGAGTTTTTCACAGACTCCTCGATCATGCTCGCGGTGTTCTTGGCCGCTTCGGCCGATCGCATCGCCAGGTTTCGCACCTCTTCGGCCACGACTGCAAAACCCTTGCCCGCTTCGCCCGCCCGAGCGGCTTCGACCGCGGCATTGAGGGCCAGGAGGTTGGTCTGGAAGGCGATCTCATCGATGACCTTGATGATCTTGGACGTTTCGTCGGAACTCTTCTGGATTTCGTGGATGGCGGCGTTCATCCGGCCCATGGACTCGCTGCCGGTAGCGGCGGCTCGGTTGGCCTCGGCGGCCAGGGTATTGGCCTGCTGGGCGTTGTCGGCGTTCTGCTTGGTCATGCTGGACACCTCTTCCAGGCTGGAACTGGTCTCTTCGAGACCGGCCGCCTGTTCGGTGGCTCCCTCGGCCAGCGACTGCGAAGCCGCGGAGACCTGGCCCGATGCCGAGGCGACCTGCTCGGCGCCGTCCGTCAACTCCACGATGATCCGGCGGATCGGCCTGGTGATTCCGCGGGTGAGGAAGATCGCCAGGACGATGGCGACGGCGATCGCGACAACCAGTCCCGCAAACAGGGTCGTCGACGCGCTGGACAAGGACTTGGCGGCGGCGGCCGCATCCACCGTCGTCTCTTGCATCCCTTGCTCGAACGTCTGTCCCGCGAGGTCGAGGACTGCGTTGGATGCGGCGACCCGTCTTGCGGTTTGTTCCTCGCGGGTGGCCCAGTTCTGTATGTAGCTGGTCATTGCCTCCCGGTAGGCATGGTTGGCCGCACTGCATCTCTCAATTGTCCTGAGGTTCACCTCCTGACGCGTCACGCTCTTGACCCTGTCGAGCACGGCGTCAATCTTGTCGAACTCGCCGGTCGCCTGCCGGAGACCCGCCGCATCGCGAGTGGCCATGGCCTTCCAGCATTGGATCCGCATGGCGTTGCCCGTGGCCAGGATCTCGGCGACATCCTTGACCTTGCCGAACCGTTCGTGGACGCGGGTCGCGATCTCGTTGAAATCGGCTGCTTGTCCCTTCTGCGCGAACCATTTTCGCATCTCCGCGCAGTCTTTCTCAAGACCGGCTTCCTGTGCTTTGTACAGGTTCTCGCACTCGGCCAGGTAGGCCGCTGCGGCCGTGTCCATGGCTGTTCGGTTCTTCGTCATGCCCTCCGTGCAGACGGTGCTGTCGTTGAGCAGTTGCTCGTATTCCTTCAGTTTCGTCTCGGCCCTGCCGGCGTTCTCCCCGAGCGCCGGCATATCGTTCTGAGCCGCATGCTCCTTGGCCCTTGCGATGTTCCCTTTCAGGTCGACCAGACAGGCCTGGGCCGCGTCGAGGAACGGCTTCTCCTCCGTGTAGGCATAGCCTCGCGCCTCGAACATCGTATGCAGAGCGGTGCTTTCTATGCCCCTGGTGATGCCCATCTCGGGGATCTGCACGTTGACGATGTGCTCGCTGGCCTGCCTGACTTCGCGCATGGACCACAGGGCCAGGCCGCCCAGGACCATGGTGATGGCGATCAGACTGAAAAAGCCGAGTGTGATCTTCGTTCCGAGTCTCATGTTTGCGACCATTCGTCTCTCCTTCATCAGTTGCGATTCGGCGAACTCCCGAAACTGTTTGTCGCCGTGGTACAGTTCGACCGGTTCCCCCGGATTCTGGAGGCAGGCTTTGCCTAGGCGGGGCACAGACTCTCCTAGGCGCATAGGGCGGTGCCCTACATCCGTCAGGCAGCAGCCCGCGGCTGTTCTCCGAAGGCAAAGGAAAGAGGCTTGCCAAGGGCTATCCGCCGCTCGTCCGGGTTTTTTTATTGTGATTTGCATAACATGAATTCTCGCCGACCTACGCGTGAGCGAATGAAAAAGGGGACATTCTACTTTTCCACCAGCCACCCCTCCTCAGTCAAACCGGCCCGAGATCCTTGACCCCAAAAGTAGAATGTCCCCTTTTTCGGGTTCGACCCCGAACACCCGGGGTTTTGCGCTTTGGGCCAGAGGCATGATAGACAAGATGGAGACTTCGCCAAGACGGCGGGATCGACCAGGCCGCAAGACGGGGCACTGCCGACATCATGTTTCTGGCCCAAAGCGAAAAACCCACCTCACCCGCCCGCCACGGGCGTGCACACCCCGACAGAAATGTGCAGAACAACAATGGGAGCACCCCCTCCCACGCGATGACTGAAAGCCAAAAATTCCGCATTCCATGCCCTCTCAGGCATTGTCCGGAAGGGTTGACAGCACCATTGCCTATCTATTTATTGGACATTTGGGCCTGTATTCATTCCGGATGTCTATTATCAGTATTGATCTTCAGTATTCAGATGTGAAAAAAGGTGCAACATTTTACTTGACTCGCGCGTATATATGTTCGATAATGTGCGACAAAGAGCTGTGAGTCATGTCGGGGGGCACCCCAGTGGGTTTGGTGTAAGCTCGAAAGCAGGCAAAAGCAGGCGGTCTAGTCATGGCCAATCGAAGCTGTATAATTAGGCTATCCAGGTATAAAAACGCGCTGAATCGGCTCAAGACGCTGAATTTCGTCAGGGTCTTCTCCGATAATTTGGCGGACGCCGCGGGCGTTACGGCGGCCCAGGTCCGCAAGGATTTTTCCCTGTTCGGGATCACGGGGAACCGCCGCGGGGGGTACAAAGTCGACGAATTGGCCGACCAGCTCAACAAGATCCTGGGCAAGGAGCAGCTTCAGGAATTCGTTCTCATCGGCGTCGGCAACATGGGCCGGGCCTTGCTCCACTATCCCGGTTTCGAGAGGAGCGGCATCAGAATCGCCGACGGTTTCGAGATCGACCCGGTGAAGTACAACCCGGAAGGCAAACCGCCGGTGCTGCCGCTGGAGAATCTGGCGGAATTCGTCAAGGGCCGCAACATTACGCTGGCGATCATCGCGGTGCCCGACTACGCGGCCCAGCAGGTGTTGGGATTGGTGCTGACGGCCGGGATCAAGGGGGTCTTGAACTTCGCGCCGATTTGCCTGAAGGCTCCCGACGGTTCGATCGTGAATAATATCAACCTTGAGACAGAGCTCGAGAATCTGATCTATTTCGTCAATGCCACCGAGAACGGGAACTAACAGAATATTGCCGGCGGTCTCCGTGAAGACGAGAATCCTTCTCTCGTTCCTCATGGTGGTCCTCGTGCTGTCGATCTCGATCGCCTTTCTGGGCTATTGGCTGATCCAGAAAGACATCATCGGGCGGGCGGATCGTGAGGTTTTCAACGACCTGACGACGGCCCGGACGGTCTATACCGCCGAGATCGAGAGGATCGGGCAGGCGCTCAAGCTCGTGTCGCCCAACGGCAATCTCGAGGCATTGAGAGACAAGCTCGGCGTGCACTACCTTCGATATGCGACCGGCGCGGACCTGGGCTCGTTGCGGAGCGAAATCGCCAAGGCGGCCCTGGAAAAGGGCAGGCCCGTCGGGGGCACCCGAATCATCTCGGCCGCGGAACTGGCTGCGATGAACGACTTTCCCGGCCGGGCGCCGATCGAGATCAGGCCGACCCCCAAGGCCCGGCCGACCGACAGGACGAGCGTCGATTCGGTGATGGCCAAGGAATACGCGGTCCCCATTTTCGATGACAAGGGGGCGATCGCGGGCGTTCTGTACGGCGGGCGGGCGATCAACCGCGACGACGCCTTCGTGGATCACGTTCGCGAGATGGTGTTCGGCCCCGACATGTACAACGACAAGCCGGTCGGCACGGTGACGATCTTCCTGGACGACGTGCGGATCGCCACGAATGTCCATGACAAGGATGGGCAAAGGGCGGTCGGAACGCGGGTCTCCGACGAAGTGTACCGGGCCGTCGTGGAGCAGGGCCGGACCTGGCACGAGCGAGCATTCGTTGTAACTGATTATTACAAAAGCGCTTACGAACCGATCCGCGACATTCGCGGCGGGATCATCGGCATCCTGTACGTGGGCACGCTGGAGCAGCCGTTCACCGACATGGCCCGACAGGTCATGCAGTTCTTCCTGCTGTCCGTCGCGGGCGTCTCCACGATCGCGGTGGTCTTCTCCGTCGTGCTGGCCGGGGCGATTTCCAGGCCGTTGACCGAAGTCGTCCATGCCAGCGAGTGCCTGGCCTCCGGCGACTGGGGCTACCACATCGACATGAACACCTCGATCAAGGACGTCAACAGCATGGCGGAGGCCTTCAACGCCATGTCGCAGGGGCTCAAGGAGCGGGAAGTGAGCCTGCGGGTCTCCAACGAGAAGCTGGCGGCGATGAACAAGAGCTACATCGACCTGATCGGATTCGTCGCCCACGAGCTCAAGGGGATCCTGGCCTCGGCGGTGATGAACGCCTACGCGGTTCGCGACGGGTACCTGGGCCTGATCAACTTCAAGCAGAGGAAGGCCCTGGATTCGGTCGCGCGGAACCTGGACTACCTGGACGCCACGGTCAAGAAGTTCCTGAGCCTGGGCCGGGTCGAGCGGGGCGAATTGCCTGTCAATAAGACAAACCTCAATCTCAAGAAGGACGTATTTGACAGTTCAATCAATTCGCTGTCGCCGATAGCGATGAAGAAAGGCCTCAAGATCGCCAACGAGATCAGTCCGGAGCTGGTGGTGCACGCCGACGCGGACCTGATGCAGATCGTGGCGAACAACCTCGTCAGCAACGCGATCAAGTACAGCCCGGACGCCGGCAAGATCAAGATCGCCGCCCGGCAGATCGACGAGATGGTCGAGGTGGATGTCTATAACGATTCAACGCCCATGAGCGAAGAGCAAAGGGCGAAGTTGTTCCAGAAGTTCTCGCGACTCGACAATCCGGAGACAAAGAAGGTCAAAGGCACCGGGCTTGGTCTGTACATCACAAAGCAGATCATCGAGAAGCACGGCGGAACGATCACTGTCGAGCCGCGGGAGCACGGGAACTCGTTCGTGTTTCGGATAGAAAGGAACTAAAGAAGATGCCGAACCCTTTGGTACTGATCAAGAAGAAACGGGCCGAAGCCGTCAGCCGGATCATCGGCAAGGGCTACCTCTCCACAAAGAGGGTTTACGTAGGCATGGCCACCTGCGAGATCGCCGCGGGCTCCAAAGACGTTCTGGAGGTATTCCAGAAGGCCGTCAGCCGCGGGTTGACAGACGTGTACCTCAGCCAGAAAGGGTGCGCAGGCCGCTGCAACCTGGAACCGACCGTCGAGGTGATCGAGGCGGGCAAGAGCCCCGTCAAGTACGGCAGGGTGGACAAAGACCGCGCTCAGCAGATCATCGAGCGACACCTCAAGAACGGCGAAGTCATCAAAGAGTGGGTTATCGACTGAGAAGTGTGATTGTCGAAGTTTGATTTTTGATTTGAAGAGGCTGACGCAGACCGCCGGCCAAATCAACAATCAACAATCAAACATCAAACTTCTCTTGGAAAGGAATAGGCACAGTGACTGCGACACCATATCGAATCATCGTCTGTGACGGGACCTCCTGTATCAACAAGGGGTCGCGCAAGCTCACCGCCTTGCTGCGGGAGCAGTTGGATAAGCACGGCCTGGCCGACCGAACCACGATCGGCCTGTCCGGCTGCCTGGGCATGTGCGACAAGGGCCCGATCCTGGTGGTCAACCCCGGCTACACCATCTACGGCCACGTGACCGAAGCGGACATCCCCGAGATCGTCGAGGAGCACCTGGTCCACAACCGGCCCGTGGCTCGCCTGGTCATCCAGGAAGACCACCTGTACAACCGTTTCTTCCGCGTCTTCGGCGACGCGAAGTTCTTCGGCAAGCAGATGCGGATCACGCTCCGCAACTGCGGCATCATCGATCCGGAGAACGTCGACGACTATCTGTCGGTCCGCGGGTACGAGGCTCTCGCCAAGGCCCTCACCGAGATGACGCCGGAGCAGGTCGTCGACGAAGTCGAGAAATCCGGCCTCCGCGGACGCGGCGGCGCGGGCTTCCCGACAGGCCGCAAGTGGCGGCTGACGGCCAAGGAGAAGGGCGCTCCGAAGTACGTGATCTGCAACGCCGATGAGGGCGACCCGGGCGCGTTCATGGACCGAAGCGCCATCGAGGGCGACCCGCACACGATCGTCGAAGGCATGACCATCGGCGGCTACGCCGTCGGCTCCGAGCACGGCGTCGTCTACATCCGCGCGGAATACCCGCTGGCCATCAAGCGAATCCAGAAGGCCATCGAGGACGCCCGGGCGAACGGCATGCTCGGCAAGAACATCCTCGGATCGAACTTCTCGTTCGACATCGAGATCCGGCTGGGCGCCGGCGCGTTCGTCTGCGGTGAGGAAACCGCGCTGATCCACTCCATCGAGGGATCGCGCGGCATGCCCCGGCCGCGTCCGCCGTATCCGGCCGCCAGCGGCCTGTTCGGCAAGCCCACGCTGATCAACAACGTCGAGACCTGGGCCAACGTCCCGGTCGTGATCCTCGACGGCGCCAACTGGTTCAAGACGATCGGCACCGAGACCAGCAAGGGCACGAAGGTGTTCGCCCTGGCCGGCAAGGTCGTCAATACCGGCCTGATCGAGGTCCCCATGGGCACGACGCTCCGCGAGATCATCTACGACGTCGGCGGCGGCATCCCGAACGGCAAACGGTTCAAGTCCGTCCAGACCGGCGGCCCCTCCGGCGGCTGCCTCCCCGAGAAGTATCTCGACACGCCCATCGATTACGAGTCGCTGGCCAAGGCCGGCTCGATCATGGGCTCCGGCGGCATGATCGTCATCGACGAGGACGCCTGCATGGTCGACATGGCCCGCTTCTTCCTGGAATTCACCCAGGACGAGTCGTGCGGCAAGTGCACGCCGTGCCGCGAAGGCACCAAGCGAATGCTCGAGATCCTGGTCCGGATCACCGAGGGCAAGGGCAAGGCCGGCGACATCGAGAAGCTCGAACGCCTCGGCGCCATGATCAAGAAGTCGGCCCTGTGCGGTCTGGGCCAGTCGGCGCCGAACCCCGTGCTCAGCACGATCAAGAACTTCCGCGAGGAATACGAGGAGCACATCAACGACAAGAAGTGCCGGGCCAAGGCCTGCAAGTGCCTCGTTTCGTACGAAATCGGCGACAAGTGCATCGGCTGCGGGGCCTGCCGAAGGGTATGCCCGGTCGGCGCGATCACCGGAACCCCCAAGTCCAAGCACACGATCGATAAGGATAAATGCGTCCGTTGCGGCCTGTGCTTCAACACCTGCAAGTTCGAAGCCATCGCAAAGGTCTGAGGATAAACATGAACGATACCAAACAACTGACGATTACGATCAACGACAAGGAATACAAGGTCGATCCCGGGCAGACGATCATGCAGGCGGCCGACAAGTGCGGCTACCACATCCCCCGGCTCTGCTACCATCCGAAGCTCTCCATCGAGGGCGCGTGCCGGGTGTGCATCGTCGAAGTCGAAGGAATGAGGAACTTCATCGCCTCGTGCTGCTATCCCGTGGCCGAGGGCATGAAGATCCGCACCAACACCAAGGACCTCCGCCAGGCCCGCCGGGACATCGTCGAGCTGCTGCTGGACAACCATCCCGAGGATTGCCACACCTGCGAGCGCGACGGCAACTGCGAGCTCCAGCGGCTGGCCTACTCCATGGGCATTCGCCATCGCCACTTCACCGGCGAGCGGAAGCACTATGAGAAGGACCTCTCCGGCGCCAGCGTCATCCGCGACCCGGACAAGTGCATTCTTTGCGGCCGTTGCGTCCGGATGTGCTCCGAGATCCAGGGCGTCCACTGCCTGACCCAGGCCCACCGCGGCTTCAACACCGTGGTCATGCCGGCGTACAACATGCCGTTCGCCGAGAGCGTCTGCAGCGGTTGCGGCCAGTGCATCAACGTCTGCCCGACGGCCTCGTTCGTCGAGAAGAACTACACGCAGGAGCTGTTCGAGAAGCTCAACGACAAGAGCCTGATCAAGGTCGCGCAGTTCGCGCCCTCGGTCCGGGCCGCCATCGGCGAGGCGTTCGGCCTGCCTGCCGGCCGGAACATGGAAGGCCAGCTCATCGCCTCTCTGAAGAGGCTGGGCTTCGACTACGTCTTCGACACCCAGTTCGCCGCGGACCTGACGATCATGGAAGAAGGCAGCGAGTTCCTGGAGAGAGTCCAGGGCAACGGCCCGCTGCCCCTGATCACCTCGTGCTCCAGCGCCTGGATGAAGTACGTCGAGCAGTTCTATCCCGACATGCTGGACAACATCTCGACCGCCAAGTCGCCCATGTCCATGGCTTCGGCCATGTTCAAGACCTTCTGGGCCGAGAAGATGAAGATCGACCCGAAGAAGATCCTGAGCGTCGCGGTCATGTGCTGCACGGCCAAGAAGTACGAGGCCGCCCGGCCCGAGCTGGAGGTTCACGGCATGCGGGCGACGGACATCGTCGTCACGACCCGCGAGATGGCCTGGATGATCAAATCCGCCGGCATCGACTTCGTGAACATCAAGCCGGAAACCCCGGACGCCCCGCTGGGCCTGTCTTCCGGCGCCGGCGCCATCTTCGGCGTCACCGGCGGCGTCATGGAAGCGGCCGTCCGCACCGCGTACGAACTGTACACGGGCGAGACCCTGATCGACATCGAGATGGCCGACATCCGCGGCTTCAAGGGCGTCAAGGAAGCCACGATCAGCCTGGACGGCAAGGAACTCCGCCTGGCCGTCGCGCATGGCCTGGGCAACGCCCACAAGGTCATGGAGATGGTCCGCAAAGATCGTAACCGGTTCCATTTTATCGAGGTCATGGGTTGTCCCGGCGGCTGCATCGGCGGCGGCGGCCAGCCCTACGCTACGGCCAACTCCATTCCCCTCGACGAGGAA
>JBDKUU010000480.1:0-2274 GCA_039679525.1 Phycisphaerales bacterium
TCTATCATGCCTCTGGCCCAAAGCGCAAAATCTCGGGGGTCCGGGGGCAGCGCCCCCGCTCTTGGACGCCTTCAACGCCCCGGATCTCGACAGGCCGAAGATGTGTAGAACGACGAAGGCCACGGACCCCGGGGCGTGCGGAAGCGGGCATGCATCCCCCCGTCGCCGGCAACGAACGCGGCTCTTGCGAGACCATCACGCCGACGATACGATGGGGCTCTGAGGCAAGGGCCATCGCAGCGATGCGAACGGGCAATTCAGCCGTGAGACGAGAGATCCGCAGGGAGAGCCCCATGGATACGGCTGAGCACGACAACACGGACCTCGGCAATTCCCAGGAAGGAAACACCGGCGAAACACTGGTGCGGACCAGCGTACCCGGCGTCGCGGCCTGCGTGCTGGCGGTTGCGAGCCTGCTGCTTCTGCCCGGCATGATGTGGGCATTCGAGAAAGACGTCTCCGAGTCCGTGCGAAACCTGTATTTCTCGGCTCAATTCGGAACGTGGCTCCTCGCCGGCGCACTGGGCATCGTCGGCCTGATCGATATCGGCACGAGCGGCGGTCGGCGCGTCGGCAAAGGATTCGCATGGGTGGGCGTGGCGGCCCCGGTCGTTCAAGTTCTTTTCTTGTTCTTTCTCGCTGCATTCACCGGTCCAAGGCATGGCACCGCGTATCGGATGACCTGCGGCACGCACCTCTCCGGCATCGGCAAGGCCATGTTGATCTACGCCAATGACTACGAGGACGAACTGCCGCGGGCCGGCGGACCAAGCAGCCAATGGACCGGCCGCGTGGCCGACTGGACTGCCGCTACTCGTCGAGACGCGTACGGGTTGTCCCCCGATGGGTCGGGCGGCCATGTGAGCGTCGGCGCAAGTCTGTATTTGTTGGTCAAGTACGGCGAGGCGCCGCCGAAGTCGTTCCTCTGTGGAGGCGGCAGCCGCAAGACGCGGGAGAAAGGAGTCGCCGAGTTCAAGCCGGGCCTGTATCGCGTGGCCGATCCGAAGGCGAAATTGGCCTATTTCTGGGATTTCGGCCCGGACCCGACGAAGCACGTCAGCTACGCCTACCAGATGCCGTATGGACTCCATAAGCTGAATACCAGACTGGGGCCCCGGCTCGTCCTCGCCGCGGACCGCAACCCCTGGATGGATTCGCCCTCCGCCAAGGCGACGGACTTCTCGGAATACTCCGCCGACATCGCTCCCTGCAACGGCACGAGCGACCAGGCCAAGCGAGGCAACTCTCCCCGTCATGAGGGAGAGGGTCAAAACGTCCTGTTCCTCGACGGCCACGTGGACTTTGAGAAACGCCCCTACTGCGGCCTGGACCAGGACAACATCTACACATCCTGGCACGGGCAGGACAAGACTCGCGGCGTACCGCCGAAGCTCGGCAGCGCCCCCGCCGACCCGAACGATTCCCTGCTCGTCAACGACCCCGTCCAGCCGTCCAAGTGACTTGCCCTGCCGGTCTCGATCGGGTATGATGTCGGGGGAAGAGATAGCCCGCCGTCGGCGGACATTCGACGGCCGATTTCGTTCGTATTCTTGTGGAGGGAGCACGAAATGGCGAAGCAACGAGGGTTGCGAGGATTCACACGCGTCGATGCACTTGTCGCAGGCGCGGCGTGTCTGGTGCTTGCTCTCTTCGTGTCGGCGCTGCACGCGATGACGCGAGAGCACTACTTCCGAACCGTCTGCGCGGCGCACCTTGGCGACATCGGCAAGACCATGTTCGTCTACGCCGCCGACAATGAGACCGTCCTGCCCCGCGCCGGCGGGCCCCTGATGATGTGGGGAAGGACCGCGGACTGGGCGGCATCCGATCGTCGCACGGCATACGGAATCGCGTCGGACGTCAGTCTCGGCAGGGCGACGATCAGCTCGTGTTTCTATCTCCTCGTGAAGTACTATCAGGCTCAGCCGGGACTGTTTGTGTGTCCAGGCGACGAGGGGACGACGGCGTTCTCGCTCGCCGATGTCGCGAACCTCGCCGGCATCTCCGCCGGCTTCGATCTGGCGGATGCGTGGGATTTCGGCCCATCGACTACGTCGTACAAGTCGTGCAGTTTCGCCTATCATTTTCCCTTTGCTGCGCATAACCTGACGACCTCACGCGATGCGAACCTGGCCGTGGCGGCAGACCGAAATCCCTGGCTGACAAGTCCGGCCGGCGCGGCCTCGACCTTTGCAGAATTCCAGCCGGACATCAGCCCGTATGCTGGAGATGCGGATACGGCCCGCGTGGGAAACTCGGCGTCTCACCTCAGAG
>JBDKUU010000481.1:0-9168 GCA_039679525.1 Phycisphaerales bacterium
ACGCACGCCGCGAACGCAACTGACTCGTGACGCTCGCGCAACCACGGTCATGCACCTCCGGCGTTTTCGTCGCCCCGACGTAATCATTGCCAGGGGGATCGCCGAAGGCTATAATAGAGCGTCTGCACATTATATATCTGTCATTTAAGGAGTCCTAGCGATGCTGCTTTGGCTGTTCCGCGGGATTTTCATCGTCATGGTGATCTCGGTGCTGATGGCCAGCGCCGCCTCCAAGGTCCTCTCGGACGGAGACAATTCGACGAGTTGGTGGGCAGTGGTCATCAGCGGTCTGGGACTGGTCGTGTTCTTCCTGCTGCTGGACATCATGACGCCCAAACGCAAGCTGACGGCTCTGGCGGGCGTGTTCTTCGGTCTGTTGGTCGGCATGCTCATCACGGCGGTGCTGGCCCAGGCCGTGGACATGTTGGGCGAGACCTATCGAATCCCCCTGGTGCCCCAGGCCAACCTCGCCATCAAGTGGATGCTCGGCATCTGCATCTGCTACTTCACCATCAGCATCGTCATGCGGACGAAAGACGATTTTCGCTTCGTCATTCCGTACATCGCGTTCGCCAAGCAGACCAAGGGGATGAGGCCGCTGGTCCTGGACACCTCGGCGATCGTCGACGGGCGGGTCGCGGATCTGTGCGAAAGCCGGTTGTTCGACGCCCCGGTCGTGGTGCCGCGGTTCGTCTTGAACGAGCTGCAGCTCATCGCGGACTCGGCGGACAAGCTCAAACGCAATCGCGGCCGTCGTGGCCTGGACGTGCTCAAGAAGATGCAGGGCAGCTCCTCGATCGACATCGAGATCGACGAGACCACCGCGGCCGAGATCGAAGAGGCCAAGGGCGTCGACCAGAAGCTCCTGCTGTTCACCAAGGTCAACAACGGCCGGCTGGCGACCACCGACTACAACCTTACGAAGGTGGCCCAGGTCCGCGGCGTCGACGTGGTCAACATCAACGATCTGGCGAACTCGCTGAAGGTCGTGGCTCTGCCGGGCGAGACGATGCGGGTCCGGATCGTCAAGCCGGGCGAAGAAGCCGATCAGGGCATCGGCTACCTGGACGACGGGACCATGATCGTGGTGGAAGGGGCCCGCAATAAGATCGGCCGGGACGTCGTGCTCAGCGTGACCAGCTCATTGCAGACCTCCGCGGGCAAGATGATCTTCGGCCGGTTCGAGTCCTTCCTCTCGGGGGAAAGCGAATCGGAGGCCCCGGCCTACGACGGCGGCCGTCGGCACGGTTTTCGCCGATCGCCCAGCCCAAGCCCAAGCCCGGCCCCGGCTCCCAGCGCCGCCCCCAACCCCAATCCAAGTCCGACGACGCAGCCAAGCTGATATCTCGCGTGTCGGAGGCCGATCCCATACGTCCTATGGGTCCCATAAGTCCTATGCGCCCGCCGCTCCCAGAGTCTCTCGCCCTCTGACAAGCGTCCTGAGGCAGACGCCGCCCGCGAGCACAAACCCCACGGCAAACAGCCCCGGCGAGAAGTACTCCGCGTAGTCCGCCTGGGTCGTGTGCCGGCCGCCCAGGCAGAATGAGACGACGATGATCGTCGCGGCGGCCAGCCAGCCGAGCCTGTCGATGCGGGAGACGACCAGCGGCCGCCCGTTCGCGCAGCGGTAGAGGATCGCCGCCGCGTACGCGAACATCAGCAGCGACACGAGCACCGGGTACAACACCGGCGACGCCCACACCACCGGGATCAGGAACAGCACGTCCCAATCCAGGATCGAGGCGGGCCAGTCCAGCAGGACCTTGAGCCAGACGTAATAGAAGACGTCCCACACGGCGAAGATCGCGAGGAAGTACGCGACCCGTTCCTGACGGAGTTGCCCGAAGAGCCACGCGGCCGTGAACATCAGGACGATCGTGGCGGCCTCGCGTCCGATCTCGGTCAGCAGCAGACGCCTGGCCTCGGCCGTGACGCCGAACACCTCCAGCGGAAAGGTGAATCCGTTCGGATGGAAGATGACGCGCAGATAGACGACCACCGCCGATTCGATGTACGCGAAGGCGATGCCGAAGACCGTCGCGATTCCGAGTCTCCTGAGCATTTCTCGCGTCCCGCTTGTCATACGGACGAACCTCCCTCGACAAGTTCACCTGGAATTCGGGCTACGAATCGGGTGCCATGTCTACGCCTCGTAGACATGCCTGACTTCCCCGGGCTGGACATGCCTACGCAAAGCCGTAGGCATGGCACCCGGCAGAGTTCAGACAGCTCGGCCGATCACTCGACCGGCGAGGGCAGTGCACTACAAGGCCGCCAGGGCTTCCATCAGTCTCGGAATGATCTCGGACTCCGGCACCATCGCGATCTTCTCGCCATTGCGATAGAAGAAGGCCTTGTCCTTCGCGGCACAGACCGCGAAGTCGGCGTCCGCCGCCTCGCCGGGCCCATTGACCACGCAGCCCATCACCGCGATGCGAAGCGGCTTGTCGATCGCGTGCAGAGCCCGCTCGACCCGCCGGGCCAACTCGATCACGTCGATCTCGGTGCGTCCGCACGTGGGGCATACGACCAGCTCGGGGCCGCGACGCTCCCGCAGTCCCAGCGAGACCAGGATCTCCTTGGCCATTGCGGTTTCGATCACCGGGTCGCCCGCCGCGCTGACGCGAATCGTGTCGCCGATGCCCTCGGCCAGCAGGGTCCCCAGGGCGATCGCGGAGGGAATCCTCGCGTGCTCGGGCAGTCCGGCGTGCGTGAGGCCCAGGTGCATCGGATAGCGGAACACCTGGGCGATGCGCCGGTTGATCTCGATGGTCCGCATCGTGTCGCTGGTCTTGGCGCTGAGGACCAGCCTGTCGAAGCCGCGGTCTTCGAAGAGCCGCACGTATTGCCGCATCTCCGCCAGCATCAGGTCCACCCGCTCTTCCGGAGGGATCGGCTCCTTCGTGAGGTCGCGGATGCTGGCCTCGTTGACGCCGACGCGGATCGCGATCCCATGCGCCTTGGCGGCGTCGATGATGCGATGAATGTCGTCGCGGCTCTTGACGTTGCCCGGGTTCAGGCGGATCTTGGCGGCTCCGCCCTCGATGGCTTCGACGGCTCTGGCGGGGCTGAAGTGAATGTCCGCCACCAGGGGCACGCGGGCCCGCCGGACGATTTGGGCAAAGGCCTGCGTATCAGCCTGCCGGGGCACGGCAAGGCGGACGATGCCGCAGCCGGCCCGGACCAGTTCTTCGATCTGCCCCAGGCACCGCTCGACGTCCGTCGTGGGGACCTTTGTCATCGACTGGATCACCACGGGGGAACTGGAACCGAGCGGCACGGAGCCCACTTGTACGGTTGTGGTCGTTCTTCTCGTAATCACGTCCCGATTGTAGCTTGCGTTCCCGTTGCGGGCAACCTAAAATGTGCGCCTTGTCCGGAACGCCTCAATGGGGGTGCTTCAAGTAGACAATCGGTTGTGAGTGCTCGGTGGTCGATTCTTCGCAGTGAGTTTGGTTTTTTTCTATCTCGGTCTTTCTGTGGTTCTGGTATACACAACCTGGGGCCTCGTTCTGTTCTTCACGCAACCCCGGCTGCTGTATCGGCCCCTCCGCGAAGTGGTTTTCACCCCGGCCGACAGAAACCTCCCGTACGAGGACGTTCGGTTCCAGAGCCCCGACGGCGTGAAGCTGGCCGGCTGGCACGTTCCTTCGCCGGGGGCCCGGTTCACCGTTCTATTCTGCCACGGCAACAGCGGCAACATCATGCATTCGATGGACGCCGTGAGTCTGTTCCACGAAATGGGACTCAGTTGCCTGGTGTTCGATTACCGCGGCTACGGCGACAGCGAGGGCAAGCCATGCGAAATCGGGACGTATCTTGACGCTCTCGCCGCGTTCGATTGGCTGACGCAGGTCAAGGGCGTGCCCGCCGAGCGGATCATTCTCTGCGGCCGATCGCTTGGCGGCGCGATCGCGGCCCATCTGGCCACGGAGGTTCGGCCCGCGGCCCTGGCGATCGAGGGGGCGTTCACTTCCTACGCGGACATCGGCGCACGATTCTATCCCTACTTGCCGGTGCGTCCATTCGCGAGATTCCGGTACGACACGCTGGCTTGTGTCAAGCAGGTCCGCTGCCCCGTGATGGTTGTGCACAGCAGGGACGACGGGCTCGTTCCCGTGGCTTTCGGTCTTCGCCTGTTCGAGGCGGCTCACGAGCCCAGGCAGTTCACGGAGATCGCCGGCAGCCACAACGACGGATTCCTGTTCTCGGCGGATCGATACAAGGCCGCCTGGGGCCGGTGGCTGGAGACTTTGGCCGATCGCGGACCCGAAACCGTCGCGTCCAGAGCCCCGCGACCCATCAAAGCGGCCCTGGGACTTTCTTGACCAGCCCGACAACATCGACGCCGCGGCGATAGAAGCTACTTCAACTCCACCGATCCGCTGCCGCTTTCGATCTGGATCTTGCCGGGCCCGTCGCCGACTTTGCCGACGACCTTGCTTCCCGTGATTTCGCCTCTCACCGTCACCGGCAGGGTGGTTCGGACCGTCCCGTAGCTCGTGCTCAGGTCCACTTCGCCCGCGAAACCCGAGGGGGCTGCGAACTCCACGCTGCCGTAGGAGCTTCGCACCCGTGCTTTGAGGTCGGCCGGCGAGGAGGAGCAGGCGATCCCGATCTCCCCGTTGCCCGATGTCGCCGAGAGGTTCGAGGTCGTGATCCTGGCCGTCCGAATGGCGCCGTAGTCCGACGACAGATTCAAGGTCTTGGTCTGGACGTTCTGGGCCTCCACGCTGCCGTTGCCGGAACCCAGCGTGACCGATTCGCCCTTGAGGTCCTTGCCCGCGACGGCCCCGTAGGAAGACCGGGCCTCGCAGACGCCGAACGACGCGTTCGTGACCAGAATCCTGCCGTTGCCGCTTCTGAGTTTCAGATCGCCGTTCGCGAAGTCCTCGCAGGCGATCGAACCGTAGGCCGACTCCGCGGTCACCGAGCCTCGCAAGCCCTTCGCGGAGATCCCGCCGTTGCCGCTTTGCAGCGAGATCGACGGCCCGGCTACGCTCTCGCATTCGATCGAACCATAGGCCGTGTTCAGGCTGGTTTGCCCCTGGATGTCCCGGGCCTTGATCGAGCCGTTGCCGCTCTTGCCGTCGAGGCGGCCCTCGATGCGGGAGACTTCCAGACTGCCGTAACCGCTTTCACACCGCACGTTCATCTTCCGGGGGACCGTGATCGTGTAGCTGACGCTGATCCATCGATTGTCGTGCAGGTCGGGTTCTTTCGAACGGATCTTCATCGTCGATCCGGAGGGTTGGCCGAGAATCTCCACCTGCTCGGCCAGCGCCTGCGCCTCTTCCTCGGTCGGGGCCTGGGCGACGATCTTGGCCACGATGTTGCAGTCCGTTACGTCGGCCCCTGTGACAGTGATGGATCCGGCCTTCGAGAGGACGTCGATCGCGTCGCTGCCGTTCAGGGCGATCTGCGGGACGATCGTCCGCTCGAACCGCGATTGATTTCCCGAGCTCCGTGTGCTGAACTCCTTGTCACATCCCGCTGCGGCGATGAGCAGAGAAACCGCGAGCAGCCAGGAAACGCTTTGGATCGAACGATGCGATGTCATGCGATAATCTCCTTGAGTCGTGTCTTCAGCGGATCGTGATGGATCCGTCGCCGGTCCTCAGATAGATCCTGCCCTCGCCGTCGCCGATCCGGCCGCGAAGGGACTTGCCGACTTTGCCCTGAATCGTGATGGGCAGGTCCGTGTGGATCGAGCCGTCGTTCGTGGCGGCGTCGACCTGGGCCGAGACCTCGGGCGGAGTGACCAGGCTGACGCCGCCCTCCGAGGCCGTGATGCTGACGTCCGGCGCCTTCGGGCCGTCCGGGCCGTACTCGACGTCGATGGAACCGTCCGAACTGTGACAATCGATGCGGGCCGCGACGGCGTCACGCCAACGAATGGCCCCGTCAATGGTCCTTACCGTAGCGGCGTCGGCCCGCACATTCTCCATCGTGATCGAGCCGTCCGAGGCGTCCGCCGTCAGCGAGCCGGCGGTCGCGTCCGAGATCTCGATGGGGCCGTCGCTGGTGCGGCAGTCGAGCGTTCCTGCCTTCAGGCGTTCGCAGCGGATCTTTCCATCGGAAGTCCTCAGTCTCGTATCGCCTTCGATGTCCCGGACTTCGATGCCGCCGTCGGAGGTGCCGGCTTCGACAGTCCCCGTGATCTTCGATACGTCGATCGCGCCGTCGCTGGTCGAGAGCTTCAAGTCGGTCTGTGCGGGGAGACTGCCCCGCAGCGAGACGCTGAACCACGCGTTGACGACGACCGGAGGCCTCTCGATCTTGACCCTCAAGCCTTTGCCGTCGGGTTCGAGCCGCACGTCGATCTGCTCGCCCAATTCCTGGGCCTTTTCCTCTGTTCGGGCGTGCACCACGATCGAGGCGTCGAGCCGGCATTCGCTCGTCTGAGCCCCTTCGAGCGTGATCGCGCCGTCGTCCGTGCTGGCCGCGAAGGACGAGCCCGGCTCCAGAGCCGCCGACAGGGGGATGACTTTCTCGTACTTGGCCCTCGCGTTCCCATCGTAGCCGTTGGCGCAAATGCACGAGGTGCAGCCAAAGAGCGTCAGCGTCAACATCCCCAGCAGCAGGGCCTTCGCACAGAACCGCATCGCCATCTTCTTCCCCTTTCCCGTCGCTTTTGTTCTACGCAATTCCGAGCCTGTGATCTGTCATGAGACCGGACTATTCTACCCATTGATACCTCAGTCGGGCCAGAGCGTTGGGGATTTCGTGAAAAGATGCTCCGGCATTCGCGAAGCAGGAGGTTCCTGCCCCACAGAGCACAAAGTGTATTTGACGCCGGAAGGACCCACGCTATAATGGCCGCCTGTTTCGCGGTCGGGCGTCGGGACGGATCCCGACAGTCACGTTCGATCGCGACCAGTGGTATCGTCACTTTTGCTGAGCGAAGAATTTATGATAGCCGGACTTACCGTTGCAGATCTCGTTCGCCCCGCAGAGAAAAGGCACGCCCGCATCTACGACGCGGCATTGATCGCAGGCGGCTCGCTCGTCATCGCGGGCTCGGCCCAGATCGCCGTGGGGCTCCCGGTCCCGGTGACGGGCCAGACCTTCGCGGTCCTGATGATGGCCGCGTTGCTCGGGTCGCGCCGCGGCGTGTTGTGCATCTTGGCGTACCTTGCTGAAGGCCTGATGGGCCTGCCCGTGTTCTCGCAGGGGAGGGCCGGTCCGGCCATGTTTTTCGGACCTACCGGGGGTTTTCTCCTGGGCTTCATCCCGGCGGCGTACGTCGTGGGCTCCCTGGCCGAGAGGGGCTGGGACCGGCGGGCGGTCACGACGATGCTGGCGATGATCCTGGGCAGCGTCGCGATGTACGCCTGCGGACTGGCCTGGCTGTCGTGCCTGAACAGCCTGCTGGGCAGGCCGCTCGGCGGCGGGGTCCTGGCTGTCGGCCTGTACCCGTTCCTGGTCGGGGACGTGCTGAAGATCATTTTGGCGACATTTCTGTTGCCTTGCGGCTGGAAATTGATTGAATATTTTGGGTTTGAAAATTCGGCCGGCATGTGATAAGCTGGCCTCTGTTCGCCTGAACGGGTGTTTGGGGAATAGTGTAATGGTAGCACAAATGACTCTGGATCATTTAGTCTAGGTTCGAATCCTAGTTCCCCAGATTCATCACAAGCCCTTGTAAATCCAGAGTTTACAAGGGCATTTTCATTTGAGCCAAGTACCGCCAAACCCTCGCGCCTTATCGCCGCGCCTTACGCGCCGGTAAGACCGAGTGGCACAAGGGGGTATTATGCTACAGGCGGAAGGAACGGAGCGGGACGTACGGGCAGCCATCGGGTTGCTGAAGCGGGCGGCGTTGGGACACCGCTACAGCGAGACTGCTGTCACCACAATCTACGATGCCGACGGCAAAGTCATCCAGACCTCGCGGACAGTCACGGAGCGGTACTGCCCGCCAAACCCTACGGCTATTGTGGAGTTTCTCCGGCTTACCGGCTGGAATGAGCCGTGAACTATCGCCGAAACCGATGATGCGAACAGGGATGCCATGTGGCTGGGTAGTAATGCGAGGCGTGGGTGCGGTCACTGACGACAGAAAAAAGCGAAGGAATCTGGGATTTCTCCTTGAACTTGTATCGCAATTGTGCGATATTATACGAGTAGGAGCCATGGATGCCACGGACGAGCGTCGTGATATATCGGGAGTTGGACGGATCGGTGCCTCTCTTGGATTGGCTTGACAAGACGCCCGAGAAGGTTCGGACCAAGTGCGTCACTCTCATTGAGCTGTTGTCTGAGAGGGGATTTGATCTGAGAAGACCATTCTGCGATTCCCTGGAGGATGGTGTATACGAGTTGCGCGCCCGCGGCGGAAATGTCCATTACAGAATTCTCTATGGCTTCGTGGGAAAGAACATCGTTCTTCTGTCGCATGGCTGCTCAAAGGAAAAGGAGGTCCCGCCAAAGGAGATCCGGCGGGCCGTCCGGAACCTTGAGAACTATCGACAGAATCCTGACGACCATACACACAAGGAGTGACGACCATGAGGAAAACTCAAGACACTACAGACGCCGTGAAGATCCTTCACGATCGATACATCGGAGATAACAAAGAGCGTCAGGAATCCGTTCAGCGAGAACGGGAGAACCTCGCTATTGCAGAGCAGATCTACAACCTCAGAACCGAAGCGAACCTGAGCCAAAAGGACCTGGCCCGTATGGTCGGAACAACCCAATCAGTCATCAGCCGGCTGGAAGACGCCGACTACGACGGCCACAGTCTCACCATGCTCCGAAGGATTGCTTCGGCTCTGCACCTGCGAATCGAAGTACGCTTCGTGCCAAGCGATCTTGCCTGCACTTGCGTGTGACCCGGCGCACGGCTTGCCAAGCGGCCTGGGGGGCTGCACCTTCCTCATTGACCTTTGGTGTACTCCCCTGGGCCGGCCCTATGAAAGGTCAATGGCATGGCAAAGCGAAATGCTCCCGCGTCCGAACCGACCACGATTACCGTCTACCCGACCAGCCCGTTTGATCCTGGCTGGCAGCGACGGCGGTACAGCTTCACCATTTGTTACGTCCCGAACGGTATCCCCGCGAACTGGCGAGAGATCGTGGCCGATCAGGCGGACGTGGAGCGGCTGAATTCCTTGGCGGACATCGTGCAACTGATGTGCGATGGCGAGAAGGTGCCGACCAACC
>JBDKUU010000482.1:0-10643 GCA_039679525.1 Phycisphaerales bacterium
GAAGGCGAAGACCGACTCAGCTACCTGCTCGACGTCTACGATGAGCGACCCGATGCGGCCGAGCCGGTCTCGGGCATCTCATTCCTTTCGGAGGGCCGGGTGCTGCGAACCGCCGGCAAGTGCGCGAGCGTGGAGCTTCGGGGGAACCTGATCGAGTCCTACGCCGCGGTGGACGTGGAGCAGTATTGCCGCGTGGGCAGCCTCAATCCGTACTCCCGCATGGCCGGGCAGGACACGATTTACGGCGTCTTTCAGTTGAGCCGCGGGTGCCGGGGCAACTGCAAGTTCTGCGGCGTGCGGCCGTTCATGGGCAAGGGGATTCGCACGCATCCGGTGGACGAACTTGTCGAAGAGATCCGCTATCTCGTCGAGCAGCGGTCCGTGCGGCACTTCGAAGTGCTCGACGACGATCTGCTCGCGGACCGCAAGGCCGTGACGAAGCTCCTGCGGGCGCTCGGCGAGCTGCACAGACAGTACGGCATCACCTGGGCCGCCAACAACGGTCTGATGACCCACTCGATCACTCGCGACCTGCTCGATCTGATGCGGGACTCCGGCTGTCTGGGTTTCAAGATCGGCGTCGAATCGGGGAACGCCCAGATGCTTCGGCGGATTCGCAAGCCGGGTTCGCTCGAATCGTTCGCCGCGGTCGCGGACATGCTCCAGGACTATCCCGAGCTCTTCGTCGGCGGCAACTACATCATCGGCCTGTTCGGCGAAGAGACCTTCGCCCAGATGCTGGAGACCTTCGCCTTCTCGGTGCGGCTGAACCTGGATTGGTCCTCGTTCACGGTCTTCCAGTTCACGAGCAAGCCGACGGCGGTCGCGGAGAACCTCAAGACCGACGGCGCCGGGGCCACGGATTTCATCCCAGGCAAGGACAGCCCCAACCGCGAGATCCAGGACGATCGGAGTCTGCCGCTGGGGCCGGACGTCTTCTCGATCTCCGGCGACGTTGTGCCGTCGCGGGCGATGGTCAAGAACATCTGGCTGACGTTCAATCTCCTGGGCAACTACATCGGCAACAAGAACCTGAAGCCCGGCGGGCGCCCGGAGAAGTTCGTCGCATGGCTGGACGCCGTCCGCGTGGCCTATCCGAAGAACCCCTACATGCTTCTGTTCGCGGGACTGGGCCGGATCCTCATGGGCGTGCCCGCGTGCGGCCGGCCGTTGATCGAGGACGCCGCGGCCATCGTGGAGGGCTCGCCGAACTGGGGGTACCGATTCGCCCGGTTCGGATTGGATGAACTGCTGAAGAAGATCCCTGACGAACCGCACGAAATCCACGACCGCCTGGCGGGCATTGGGGACAATTGTGTCCCGCCATCGCTTCGAGAAACGGGAATTCGTGGTGGGACACTGGTGGAAGGGTGTGAGCCGTGCGTATGACGAAGCCGAAGATCTATGTGGTTCAGTTTGGCACGGGGTCGCGGGTCAATCTCCTGCCCCTGGCGGCCGGGCAGCTCTACTCCAGGCTGCGGATCGATGAGTTCCTCTCGGACCGATTCGATCTGCCTGAGATCATTTTTCGCCGGCCGGACGATCTGCGCGCGTTCGCCGCAGGGCTGGAGGATGTGTCTGTGATCGGCTTCTCCTGCTTCCTGTGGAATGTCCGCATCAGCCTGGCGGCGGCCGAGGCCGTTCGGGCGCAGTTCCCCGATGCGCTGATCGTCATGGGCGGGCCGTCGATCCCCCAGGAGCCCGACGACTCGGTGGACTTCATCCGGGCGCATCCGTACATCGACGTGATCTGCCACGGAGAGGGCGAGGACGTTTTCGCGTCCTTGTGCCGCTGTCGCTACGAAAAGCGCGACCTCCGGGAGGTCTGCGACATCATCGTTCACGATCGGGTCGGCGGGGCGATTCACCGCACTGCGGAAGGACCGCTTCCCGACATGGCGTCTCTTCCTTCGCCCTTTGTCGACGGGACGTTCGACGACCTCTACGGCAAGTACGCCGAGGAGTTCTCCGGCGTCATTCTCGAAACCAATCGGGGCTGTCCGTTCCGGTGCTCGTTCTGTTCCTGGGGCAACACCTCGCACGGGGAAATCCGGGAAAAGACGCTGCCTCTGGTGGAGGCGGAGATCGATTGGATCGGCAGGAACAAGATCCGTTACGTGGCGATGTCCGATTCGAATTTCGGGATTCGGGAACGCGACATCGCGATCGCGGAGTACTTCGCGAGGACGAAGGCCCGGTACGGGTATCCCGAGTTCGTCTCCATGAGCTGGGTGAAGAACTCCTCGGACAAAGTGCTGAAGATCTCGGGAATCCTCCGCCAGGCGCGGATCGGGTTCAAGGTGACTCTGGCGCTGCAGTCGTTGAACGAGGCCGCGCTCAAGGCCGCCAACCGGATCAACTTCAAGCGGGAATTCTACGAGAATATCCGGCAATCCCACCACAAGGCTTTTCTCTACTCGTACACCGAGCTGCTGCTGGGCATGCCCCTGGAGACGTACGAGTCGTACATGCAGGGGCTGGAAGAGCTGCTCAGCGACAGCGTGTTCGACCAGATTTACTCCTATCCGCTGCTGTTGTTTCCCAACGCCCGAATCGCGTCGCGCCAGTCGCGGCGCGACTACGGCATCGTCGCCAGGCTCATGCATGGCAAGTACACCAAGAGCAAGGTGTGCTCGCCTTTTGCAGAGCACATGGAAGTCATCGTCGGGACCGATGCGATGCCTTCCGAGAAGTGGATCGATTCCTTCGTCAACGGGTATTCCACGATTGGACTGCACGACGACCGCCTGGCGTTCTTCATCTTCTGGTATCTCAAGCGTCGATATGGCGTTCGCATCACGGACCTTGTGGTGTGGATGAGGGAGGAGTCCTCACGATGTCCCGACGCGTACCCCTGTATTCACAGCGCGTTCAGCCGGCTGATCGATTGCGCCAGGAGTGTGCAGGAGCAGGGCGCCTCCCATCTGATCGAGCTCGAAGAGTACGGGGGCGTGCCCTACGATCCGCCGGACGTCATGTTCCTGATGCTGCTCTGGCACAAGAATGAGTTCTACGCGGAATTCCACGCCGCGGTCCGGGCGTTCCTGCGGCATCATGAAATCTCCCATGACGAATCGGAGCTGAGGGACCTGTTTGCCTTTCAGAACACGGTTGTCGCGGACCCGCACGATCGCGACGAGGAGAGAACGGCGACTTTCGCCTACGACTGGCCTCGGTACTTCTCGCAGTCGTTCAATCTGCCGCCGGCGGACTTGCAGCGGCGCCAGACCGCGTACGTCGTCCGGGACAGAACGCCATGTGGAGGGAACGGAGAAAAATATCTGGCGGTGCACTTCCAGGTGCGCGGCGTTCCGCCTTTCAATGAATTGTACGACGGCGAGGGCCACAGGGTCTTTCCGCCCGTCAGTTTGCAGGTGACCGAATAGGTGCCGTCTATGGATCATGAGCCCCAAGTCCGCGACGTCCGAAAGAAGAGATTGGTCCTGGTGTATCCGAAACAGCGGTGGCTGAAGGACGACATCGTCACCACGTGGAGGCTGGACCCCCGCACGCTGGCCGTGATGGCGGCGGTGGTGCGCGACGTTGTCGATGTGGAGATTCTCGACGCCAACGTGGACAACCTGCCGCCGGAGAAGTTCCGCGAGGTGCTCGCTTCGCGGCAGCCGGATTACGTGGGGATCTCGCTGCTGACGACGGAGTACGCTCCGATCCTCTTCCAGGCCGCGGACATCGTCAAAGACGTCGATCCTTCGATTGTGGTGATCGCGGGAGGGGTGCACGTGACCCTGCACTACGAACAGGTGATCCAGCATTCCTCGATCGACTATTGCTGCCGCGGCGAAGGCGAGCACGTGCTCCGCGAACTGTTGCTCCACCTCCAGGGCAAGGGGCCTCTGCCGACCCTCGGCCTGGTGTACCGGGATGGCGGACGCGTCGTCGCCCAGGAGAAGGCGGTCGTGGAAGATCTCGCGGCTCTGCCGTGGCCCGCCTACGACCTGATCGATTTCCAGAAGTATTGCGAGACGGACGCCCGGCAGGGGGCCAACCGGTTCCCCGAGCTGCCCGGCATGGCGATGCTGATCTCGCGGGGCTGTCCCTACCATTGTTCGTTTTGCCAGGTGGCCAGCATCTCCGGTCGTCAGGCCCGCGTTCGCGATCCGGCCGACGTGGTCAAGGAGATCAAATTCGTCAAGGACCGCTACGGCATTCGCTCGATCACGTTCTTCGACGACAACTTCTTCGTCCCGGTCAAGGCGATGAAGGAATTCCTGCGGCTGATGGTCCGGGAGAAGGTGGACGTCAAGTGGCAGGCGGCGGGGGCCGCGATCTGGGTGCTCGACGACGAGTTTCTCGACCTCATGCAGCAATCCGGCTGCGTGGGCGTCACCGTGGCGCTGGAGTCGGGCGTCGAGCGGGTGCTCCACAACATCGTCAACAAGCCGATCGAGCACATCGACCAGATCCCGGACAAGATCGACAGGATTCACCAGCGGGGGATCTGGGTGGCCGCGAACTTCATCATCGGCCTGCCTGGCGAGACGTGGGAAGAGATCCGCCAGACGGTGCGATTCGCGGAAGTATGCAGAGCGGACTATGTGAAGTTCTACGTCGCGGTGCCTCTGCACGGCACTCGCATGTACGAGATGGCCAAGGAGATGGGCGTGCTCGGCGGCGTGGACGGGCAGACGAGCGTGGACTGGCGGTATGGGCAGATCCTTTCGAAAGAGTGGACGCCCAAGGACGTGTCCTCTCTGCGAGTTTATGAATGGGATCGCATCAACTTCTCGCCCGACCGGATCGGCAAGGTCTGCGAGATCTGGGGCACGACGGTCGAGGAGATCAACCGCATTCGCAAAGCGACGCGGGACAGCCTGGTTTTCTAGAATCATTGCAGCAGTGAGATAACGAGCCCTCCGGGCTCAGAGGTGAACGGATGAGCTTTCTTTCAGACGCCAGTTACAGCCGCTTCCTGGATGAGCAGATTCGCACGGTCGATGACGTCGCGGCGAGGGAGCACATCAGGAAGATGTTGGACCTCTGGCGTCAGCAGTACCTCGCCCACCGGCTTGTGGAGCGGATGGCGGAGATGCTCTCCGAGGGGAATTCTCCCTGTGTTCTCTATCTGCAAAGCGAAGCGGACATCCATCTGGTCGGCAGGTTGGCGCGGCGGCATCGTTTCGACGGACGAACATTCCGCGGGTTTCTTGCGGCCGACGACTTGTGGAGCAGCCTCAAGCCGGAGTGGTTCGCTCCGTTCCCCGTGCATCGTGCGGGCGAATGGCGGGATCGCGACAGCACCGTGGTGTTCACTCTCTCCTCGGGGGCCGCTTTTCGGGACAATGGGACGGATCGAGGAACCGACGATAGGGAACGTGTCATCGATCCATCCTGGCTGGCCGGCGTGGAGGAGATCCGGCGTCGGCACGAGGGACGCAAGATCGTCCTCTACGCCGATTATCGCAAGGTCCAGACAATTGCCGCTGTTTCCGACGAGATCCGCAGATGCACGGACCTGTTCACCGTTCTGCTGGCGGATTCGACGGCGACGGCATACCGTCGGATGTTCGACCACGTCATCGAGCAGCCCTGCATGTATCTTTGGCCGCTGGCTCTCAAGACTCTGGCCGCGGACATCGTTCACGTGAACGTGGGCTGGGGCGCACAGGGCTTGCCGCTCATGCCCTTTGTGCCGGATCCCGAGAGGACCATCGTGGATTTCTACGATGTGACGGAACTGGTTCCGGAGGATCAACAGGAAGGGTCCGAGCAGGACCGCGCTCTGGCCCGCACGTCGGAACGCTACCTTTGGAGGAACTTCCGGCATTTCGTTCATCGCTGTTTCGAGCCGGTCTCCGACGGACTCAAGCGCAGGCATCCGGACCGGGACATCGTATCGCTCGTGGAGTATGTGAGGGAACCGATGTACTCCCGGGCGAGCGACGCCGCCGGAGATCTCAAGATCGTGTACGCGGGCATCATCATCCAGGATGCCTCGGACAGAGAGTCGGTGTACTACAGTCGATTCACGGCCATGGCGAATTCGTTCGCCAAAGGCAATCTGCACCTGCACATCTATCCGTCCCCCTATCTGTACGGCGCGGACGGGGGCAGGGCGGTCAAGGAACTGATCCAATCGCACGGACTGACCAACGTGCATGCCTGCGAACCCCTGGAGGAGGACGAATTCGTCCGGGCCATTTCGACCTGCGACTACGGGATGACCCCGCCGGCGGACGTTCGGCCGTGCCGGTATCCCGACAGTCTTCCGTACAAACTCATCGCGTATTTGAGGGCGGGGCTGCCGATTCTCGTGCCGGAGGACCTGACGTATCTGGCCGAAATCGTGAGGAAGCACGACATCGGCGTCGCCTATCGATATGAAGACCTCCATCGGATGCCGGAGATCCTGAGCCGCCAGAACGTGCGTCGACAGAAGGAGAACGTCGCGAGGTTCCGTTCGACGTGGGACATCGCCAAGGGAGGCGCGAAGATGGCCGCCCTGTATCGGCGGATGCTCGAAGGCGAAACAGAGAGAAAAGAGCCGGCTGTGTTGACGGCCCCATCGTGCGGCGGGGTGTCTTCTGACCCGCCGGCGGCTTTGTCCGTGGTGTGCGACCTCCCTCTGGAGGGGCGGACATTCCTTTCCGAACGCGAGTACGGCCAATACCTGGCGGCCACGATCGATCGGGCCGAACCTGCGGTGGACAAGGAGCATGTGCGGAGCAAGTACGGGCAGTGGTTCGAAGTCTATCGGCGGGAACGGATGCGGCAGCGGGCCGAGGAAATGCTTCGGGAACTCCAGGGAAGGCCCTACGCCCTTTATCTCGACGATGGGGAGAGTCTGCATGTCGCGTCGCAGATCCTGAAGACCGCGTCGCGCGATCAGACCGCCGGGTTCAAGGGTTTCGTGGTGGAGGACGAGTTCCTGGCGACATGGGAGTCCCGCCGGCTTGGTTCCCATTCCGTGACGCCGCGCAGCCAGTCCGAGAGGATCGAGGCCGTGCTCTTGAGCCTCTCGGGAAGGACCCCGTCCGGCGCACGGAGTTGTCTGGTCAACGACTACCGCGAGAAGTTCGTTGACCTCGCACGCTTCGAGGGAGTCCGCGAAGTGCAACGGTGTTTCGCGGGCCATCCCCTCGTCCTGTATCCGCTGTATCGTGAGATTCAGACCGCCTCGCTCCTGGCCGGATTTGTTCGGAGAAAAGACGAGGGGTTGCGAACCGTGTCGTTGTCGCCGGGACCCCTCCTGGACGCCGACTTCGATGCGGCTCTGGTGGAGCCGTTCCTGTATCTCTGGCCGTTGATCTTCCGAATTCTGGATTCCGCCCTCGTCCATCTGAACGTGGGGTGGGGGATCCAGGCCCTTCCCTTGTCTCCGTTCCTTCCGGACCGGCGACGCGCGGTGATCGATTTTTACGAGGTGTTGTCCTTCCTGCCGGACGCGTACTTCGAAAAGACGCACAGCACCGCCGAGCAGGTGCGACGCGCGGAGGAGCATTTCCTCCGAGGCTACGACAACATCATTCACCTGTGCTCCGATGAGATCTCGACCCGGCTGGCAGAGAAGTACGATCATCAGGGGTCCATCGTCTCGGTCACGGAATACCTGCACGAGCCCCTTTACTGCGCCCCCCCGAGGAACGACGGGGAAATCCGGCTGGTTTACGGCGGCTGCATCCTGGCGTCGACGAACCCCGATGATCTGTACTACAGCGCCTTCATGAAGGTGGCGCCCTACCACACGCGGGGGAATTTGCGGCTGTATATCTACAACTCGCCCTACGTGCACGGTCTCGTCGAGAACGATCCCTTGAAAGAAGTGATCCGGACGCACGGACTGACCAATATTCACGCGTGCAAGCCGCTGAAATTGGACGATTTCGTCAGGGAAATTTCGGGGTACGACTACGGAATCACCCTGCTCAGAGCCAGGGACATGAACGCCGCGGAGTACAACTACTTCATGGCGACCAAGTTCCTGACCTATCTGCAGGCGGGCCTGCCCGTCGTCGTCTACGCGAGCAATCGCTTCATGGCCGGCCTCGTCGAGCGGTATGGAATCGGCGTGATCCTCGACGACTGCGATCTCGAAGGCATTCCGGATGCCCTCAATCGGGCGGATCTGCCGTCGCTCAAGAAGAACGTCGTGGAGTTCCGGGATCGATTCAGCATCGACAAGGGCGGAGAGAAGGTGCTGAGGATCTATCGCGAGATCCTGGATCGATCGAGCCTGCATGCGATGCGGAGCGTCGCGGCCAAGCGGCGCGTCGCGCCGACCCGCAACCGTCGGCCCCGCACCACCGAACAGACTGCCCTCCCTGCGGAGACTGTCGATCGTCGAGAGGACTTCCAGGAGATGATCGACGTCATGGCCCGCAGGGAGAACCGGCTCTACTACCGGGACCAGTCGGCCAGGACGATGTCTTCCCTCGCGGCCCTTGCACGGCAGCTGAAGCCGTCCGTCATCGTCGAGCTGGGGACGCTGGGCGGGCTTTCCCTGCGGACTTGGATCGCCTCGACGAGCCAGACTCGAATCTACGCCGTGGACCTGAGTTTCCAGACGCTCCGCGAGACGATGGAGTTCCTGCCCGCGGACCTCTCCCGCGTGACGCTTCTGGAACAAGACATTCTCAAAACCGACTTCCCGCGGCTCTGGTCGCCGCAGGACAAAGTGATTTTCTTCGTCGACGCGCACGATCTGCCGAACGTGCCGATCATGAAGCACGTGCTCGAGACGGTTCTGCCTTCGTTGCCCGACGGAAGCCTGGTGGTCGTCGACGATCTGTGGTTCAGCGAAGAGCGACTGACGCACGAGAACGCCCGGGGCTTCCTCGAAGACCGCGTGTGCAACGAGATCGACGAGCTCCAATGCTTCAGCGGGCACTATGCCCCGTACCACGAGGGGGGCTCATTCCTGGGCTTCGCGGAGGTGATTCCGCTGCTGGAATTCGTGAACCGCTGCGGCATCCCGCTCGTCCACGAGCCCGGCAGCAAGCACGTGTTCTTCATCTGGGAAAAGGCGTACTTGTCGTCCGATCGTGGGCCGGCCGCCGGCGACGGAGATTACGGCTGCTCGCAGCACAATCCGATGGAGACTGTGCCCGTCTCCTCGCGGCATTCCCAGATGATGCGCGAGATTGCGTGCCGGTCTCGGAAGGAGGTCATCCGCGGGGCAGCCGAGAGCCTGTCGAAGGCCCTCGCGCAGGACCCGCGCGATCCGGGTCTCTCGTATGGACTGGCGGTCTGTCTCGCCCGCGGGGGCATGTTGTCCCAGGCCCGGGACGTCCTGTCGGACAACTTGAACAATTCGAGCAGCGCCCGATATCGGCGACTGTATGAAGATCTGGTCCGGCGGGTGGGAGCGTCCGAGGCACGTCCGGTCGCCAGGACACAACGGTCGACCGGCGGGCAAGCCTTGACGATTTTCACCATGCCCAAGGCCTTTACCGGGCACAACGGGACGATCCAGAGGAACGCCATCCGCAGTTGGGCGAGGCTCGATCCGAAGCCGGAGATCATCGTCTTTGGCGACGAACCCGGCGTTCGGGAAACGGCCGAAGAGGTTGGGGCAAGATACGTCCCGGATGTCGCCCGCAACGAGTTCGGCACGCCCCTGGTCGACAAGCTCTTTCACGCCGCACAGGATCTCGCGTCGCATGAAACGATGGCCTACGTCAATGCCGACATGATCCTCGTGCAGGATTTCGTGACGGCCGTGCAGAAGGTGGGAACCGGCCTCGAGAACTTCCTGCTCATCGGCCGGCGATGGGACCTGGATGTCCTGGACGAAATCGACTTCGAGGGACCTCGATGGCGGGAGTCTCTCCAGCAACAGTTGGCCGAACGAGCCATGCTCCACGCCGAGAGCGGCCTGGACTACTTTGTCTTTCGCAAGGGATTGTGGCCTCGGATTCCATCGTTCGCCATCGGGCGGACCGCGTGGGACAACTGGCTGGTCAGCGATCCTCGCAGACGCGGAGTCCCGGTTGTCGACGGCACCGAGTGCATCACGGCCGTGCACCAGGACCACGATTACCACCACGCGGCCGGCGGCCGGCACGGGGCATGGAACGGACCAGAGGCCGTGCGAAACCGGTCTCTGGCGGGGCCGCTCGACGAGTCTGCCTACACCACAGGGGCTGGATGGGTGTTGCGGAAGGACGGGCAACTGGTCCAGACTCCCTTCCGGCAGCCGGAGGCCGGCATGCCCGGGTTCAGGGGCCGCCGCATCGCCTGGCTGGCGAAGCAGGCCGAATGGCTGATGGCCCATAAGGAGGCCGGTTTGGCGGCCTGCAAATGGGAAGAGACGCTGACGCTGCTGGACAAGGTGCTGTCTTCGAAATCACGGAACTTCACTGCGGCCTCGTCGCTCGACAAGGCCCGCGTGACCCGGTGCTACACGGCCGCATGCGTCTCGCTGGCGAAGTGCCACGCCCAGACCGGACGGATCGATCTGGCTGCGGCCAGCTACACGCGGTTTCTGGAAGCGCCGTGGGTCGAGATTCCACCGATTCAGCGGGAGGAACTCACACGTTTGCGCGATCAGCTATTGGCCGGGCTGCCGCAGGAAGGAGGGAGGACTCCAGATCAGGCCCCTTTTTTGCCGCGGCAGGAGCAGGGGACAGGCAAGCGCATCGCTTTGATCGTATCGATTCCGGAACGCCGCGAGGGACTTCGAGGCG